>VBFX01000360.1 GCA_005889395.1 Chloroflexota bacterium | reverse complement strand
GGACTCCGCCCTGGCGGCCCGCTCCCGAGACCGCCTGGAGCGAGGTCATCATCACGGTGCGCACGCCGAAGGCGTCATGCAGCGGCTTGAGCGAGACGGCCAACCCGGTCGTCGTGCAGTTGGGGATGGGCGCGATGAAGCCGCGCCAGCCGCGCGTGCGGCGCTGGTCGTGGAGAGCCTCGGCGTGCGCGTCATTGATGCCGGGGATCAGGATCGGGACGTCGGGCTCGTAGCGAAAGGCGGAGGCGGTGCTGACGACCGGCACCC
>VBFX01000359.1 GCA_005889395.1 Chloroflexota bacterium | reverse complement strand
CCGGCGAGGCCGGTGGCGCCGAGGATGCCGACGCGCAGGCTCTGGGTCATGCGACCACGGCGGGCGCTTTTTCCGCGGCGGCCAGCGCCTGCTCGAGGTCGGCCGCGCGGGCCCTGGGCAGCTGCAGGCGGTGCCCATCGCGGACCTCGAAGAGTTCGGTCGTTTTGAGGCCGCTGCCGGTGATGCAGATCACGACCGTTTCCTCGCGCCGGATGCGCCCGCTGGTCACCAGCTCGGTCAGCCCGGCAACGACGACGCCGCCGGCTGGCTCGCTCAAGATGCCCTCCGTTTGCGCGAGCAGCGCCATCCCTTCCTGGA
>VBFX01000362.1 GCA_005889395.1 Chloroflexota bacterium | reverse complement strand
CGGAAGACACCGTGAACGACATGTCGGTCACCCCTTCGTGGCTTGCGGTTTGCACGATGACATCGGCGGCGATATCGGCTTCCGCCAGCGGCGCGAAGATCGCGGCCGCGATACCCGGTCGATCGGGCACACCAACGACCGAGAGCCGGGCGACGTGCTCTTCGTGGGCAATACCCCGCACCCGATTTCGGTCTTCCATGATCGCCTCCTCCGAACAGATGATGGTACCCGCCCCGGCATGGAAGCTCGACCGGACGTGGAGCTCCATGGCGTAGGCCTCGGCGATCTCGACCGCCCGTGGATGCATCACGCGGGCGCCAGAGCTGGCCAGCTCGAGCATCTCCGGGTAGGCGATGTGGGGCAGCAACCGCGCATTTGTCACGAAGCGGGGATCGGCGGTGTAGATGCCGCGCACGTCGGTGAAGATCTCGCAGGCCTGCGCCTTGAGCGCGGCGGCGAGCGCCACGGCCGTCGTGTCCGAGCCACGGAGTCATGCCGACGATGCGAGCCTTCGCGTGGCGGCGGTCGGTCTGGATGCCGGCTTGAAATCCAAGGAGCGAGACCGCCGGGACACCGAGCTCGGTCAGGGCCATCGACATCAGCGGCGCGGAGACGCCTTCGCCCGTCGAGAGCAGCAGGTCGAGCTCGCGCGCGGCCGGGTCTTTCGCCACCCGTGATGCG
>VBFX01000361.1 GCA_005889395.1 Chloroflexota bacterium | reverse complement strand
CATGGCGCTGACCACGACGACGACGTCATAGCCCGCCCGCTGGCTGGCTGCGACGCGCTTCGCCGCCCGCTTGATGCGCCCCGGCGTGCCGAGGGACGAGCCGCCGAACTTCTGAACAAGCACCGGACGTGTCACGGACTCAGGGAGCGCGCTCAACATAACCCTCCCGCGACAGCCATTCCGCCAGGAGGACCGCGCCTTTGCCCGCACCGAGCTTGGTGTTGTGCGAGAGGACGACGTACTTGACGCCTTTGAGCGCCGGCTCAT
>VBFX01000057.1:3843-10608 GCA_005889395.1 Chloroflexota bacterium | reverse complement strand
CGCTGGATCCCGCCAGCGATCCGGCCGATCGCGTTCACCTGCAAGTGGAGGCCCACAAGCTGGCCCTGACGGAGCGGCTCACCCACGTTGGCGATCCCGCATTCTCCCCCACCGTCGTCGACCACATGATCTCGGCCGAGCGGGGGCGCGCGCTCGCGCAGCGCATCGACCCCGGCCGCGCGGTCGCCCTCCCGCACGAACCCGCCGGACACCCCGACACGACATATCTCTGCGTGGTCGACGAGGCACGCAACGTGGTGTCGTACATTCACAGCCTCTACGCTGGAAATGGCGTCGTGGCGGGGAACACGGGCATCCTGCTCAACAACCGGATGGGCTGCTTCAGCCTGGATCCGGACAGCCCCAACCGGTTGGCGCCGGGCAAGCGACCGGTGCACACGCTGAACTCCTGGATGCTCTTGCAGAACGGGCTACCGCGGGTCGTCGGCGGGACGCCCGGGTCGTTCTGGCAGGTCCAGACCAACCTGCAGCTGATCAGCAACCTGATCGACCTCGGCATGCCGCTTCAAGCCGCGATCGACGCGCCGCGCTGGACGATGGGCGGCCAGACCTCGTGGTCGGACTCGAGCCTCAACCTCGAGGCCCGCTTCGGCGAGGCAGTCGTTCGGTCCCTGCGCGAGCGCGGCCACAGCGTAGAGCCCATCGGCGACTGGGCCGCCGGGGGCGCCGCCCAAGTCATCCGAATCGAGGGCGAGATGCTGACCGGCGGCGGCGATCCGCGACCAGGCACCAGCAGCGTCATCGGCTACTGATGCAGCACATTGGGAAATGCTTGTCTTTGCGGAGATCCGATGCTATAAATCGCAGGTAACAGCAGCGGGTCCTCATCCGCCTGAACCACGCGCGAACTCTGCGTCGCGCATCCGAGGGAGGAAAAATGCCAGCGAAGAAGAAATCCTCGACTAAGAAGAAGTCGACCGCCAAGCGTTCGACGGCCAAGCGGGTCGGCGGCAAGAAGTCGACCGCCAAGCGCAGCCCGGCAAAGAAGAGCACCGCGAAGCGGTCCGGCACCAAAAAGACGACGGCCAAGCGCGCGACGGCGAAGCGAAGCGCTCCAGCCAAGCGGAAGAGCGCACCGGCCAAGGCTGCGGCGCCGAAAGCCGCTCCCAGGCCGGCGGCCCGCGCCACGACTCCGGCGCCCGCGGCGGCCCCCAAACCGTCGAGCTCCTTTGTGGGCGGCGGACGTCCGGTGGCCCGGCCGGCTGAGCCGCCGAGCATGCCGTCGTTCGGTGGATTCGGCAGCGAGCCCGGGATGGGCAGCGAGTCCGAGTCCGGCTCGTCGAGCGGCGGCGCAGAGCGCATCAAGATCGGTGAGCGCCCCCCGGAGCAGACCTGGCCGGGAGGCGGCAACCGCTAGACCAGTCGCTCGTCAGCCCCTGCTCGGAAGGGCAGGGGCTTTTTTGTTGCGCTGCGGGTTACAGCTACGGCCGTCTGCGCAGACCGGATGGGCCGAATCGCCAGACGCCCGATCCCGCCATCCCCGTTTGATGTAGTAGAGGAATTTCATGACAGCACTGCGGCGCGTGGCGGCAGCTGGTCTGGCGAGCCTGACGTTGCTTGTCCTGATGACCGTGCCGGCCATGGCCGCCACCAGGCCAACGGCACCCGCGCGTCCCACCACTCCACCGGCCCCGGCCAGGGCGACCAGGGCCTTACCGCCGGAGATCTTCCAGCTCAATCCGGTCAAGGTCAACCCGGCCGTCCTCCCCAACATCATGATCCTCGGCCAGCACCTGACCCCGGCCACCACCGTGCAGGTCGGCGGGCGGCCGGCGACGACCGTGCAGGTGCCCGATGCCAATCACCTGCTCATGAAGCTGCCCGAGAACCTGGCTCAGGGCTCCTACTCAGTCGCCGTGACAAACGAAGGCGGCACCGCCCTGGCGAGTGACCAGCTCGTGATCGACGACACGGGGACACAGCCGAGCACCCTGATGATGCTCGTCGGTGGCGGCTTCCTCCTCCTGCTTATGCTCGTGATGCGCCTGGCGCGCACACCGGGCCTCGCATAAGGCCCAACGCAATCGGCTGTAGATCGGCCGCCGTCGCCTCTGCCGGTGATGCCCAGATCCCCTTCCTCGGACCCGCGCCGCCTCGCCGCCTGCGCCGAGGACTGTGCCTCCCTTTAGGCGCGGCGGGAGATTAGCAACTGGAGGTCGGGCTCCTCGACGTGGTCGATTTCTTGCTCCTGGCCTAAGGCATCTTGCGGGACCGCGCGCATGGCGGCCAACGCACCCCGCATCTGCCCCAGGTTGCGCTTGGCGTCGGTGAACGCATTCTGGATCATGGTGCTGCCGCGCGCGATGCTGTTCTCGAGCAGGCGATCGAGCGAGGCGACGTTGTCGTCGATCTGCTGCAGGTAGCCTTCGAGGTTCTCGAGGTCGATCGACTTGGCGTACTGCAGGTGCAGGCGGAAGAGGGCCAGCACGTAGGGGATCGTCATGCTGTAGGGCATCAGGATGACGCCTTCGCGATAGGCTTCCAGGTGCGCGCGGCGGCAGGCGTTAAAGACCGGGTCGGGAACAGCGGCCACCGCAAAGCCAAGCGTTGCCGCCGGGTCGATGTACTGCTTGACCTCCCGGACTTTCAGCCGCAGGACTCGCTCGATCTCCTGGACGAGAGCCGTCTCTTTCCCCGGTTCCTGTAAGCCGTCGCTCAGCCGGTCGAGCAATTCCGGCGACGGCCACTTGCTGTCGATCGGCAGCCGTTTGCCGTTGGCGAGGACGAGCGCGTACTCGACGACCTTGCCGTTGACCCGGAAGTTCATATCGATCATCTCGGCGGGGAACTGCCGGAAGGCGTCCTGAAGGATGTTCTCGCCGGCCGCACCGCGGGTGCGGCTGCCCAGCAGGACGGTCTCGATCCGGCGGGCCGAGGCCTGCACGTCCTCTTCCATACGGCGGCGCTCCTCGGCGTCGGCCTTCAGGCGCTCCATGGCGATGCGCGCATCGGACAGGTCTTTCCCGATCGCGTCACGAACGCCGGCCGAGCTCTCGAGCACCTTGGTCTCGACACCCTGGACGGCCGTCTGCACCATGCTGAGGGATTGGTTCATCGCGCTCTGCTGATTGCTCACGGTCTCGACGTGCGACTTGAGCGCGCCCAGGTCGCTCAGGGCTGCCAGGACGGCATCGGATGGACTGGCAGCGGCTGGCCGGCGGATGACCAAGGCGAAAAGGCACAGCAGGGTGGCCACCAGCAACACCACGAGGACCAGTTCGAGGACGCTCACTTGGACTCCTTCAGGACGTGAAAAGGACGGTTGGTCGTGTCAATGGTGGTTGGCTGCATGCGCAAAGTCAAGCAGCCCGTTTTGACAGCTGTCTGTCGGGCGGCTTATTTATCCACTGGGAAGCCGCGCTCGATCCAGGCGGCGGTGCCGCCGTCAACGTTGCTCACCGAGGTGTACCCCAGCCGCTGGAGGTAGGCAGCGGCCGCAAAGCTCCGCTGCCCGCTGTGGCAAATGGCCAGGATCGGCCGATCGCGGGGAACTTCGCTGACACGGTGCTCCAGCTCCCCGAGCGGGATCAGCTGCGCGCCCGGCACGTGACCCTCCTGATATTCCCACTGCTCCCGGACGTCCAGGAGGAATGGCGCCGGAACGGTCTCGAGTCGTTGTCGAAGCTGGGTGACATCGATCCCGGGGACCTGGGCCACGGAGAAATCTTAGTCGCCGGGGCGCAAGCTTCACCGGCCACCCGGCGTCGTTTTCACAGCGTGAGCAAGGGCCAGCAGTACCTGCAATTCTTCGGCTCGGACGCGCTCAAGCGGCTGCACGGCTGCGCGGTCGCCGAAGCAGGCCGGGGCGCCGACAGCCCCTGCGAACGCCTCGCGCTGCCACTCCGCCGGCCGGAGGTCGGCTTCGGCAACCCGCAGGCGCCGATCGTGTTCATCAGCCCCAGCCCGCTGGATGCCGCCAGCGCCAGCAACGAAGCCTTCACCGCGTGGCTCGATCACGAGGCTGGGCTCGAGCACCACATGACGTCGGATACGCCGCAGCCCTATTACCAGTACGCGCGTGCCGTGCTGCTGGGTGCGCGGCGCCGGCTGGGGCAGAAACCGGAGAAGCACGACGTGATGGACCTTGCCTTCCACACCTGGGCGGTCCGCTGTCCGACGGCAAACCCGGACCTGGTGACCGATGACGCTCTCAACCAGTGTGTCGACCGGCACCTGCAGAGCCTGCTGACGAGCATCAACCCGCAGCTGGTCGTCGCCATGGGCGGTCCGCTGGCCCGCCATCTGTGGTGGCGGACGATGCAGACCTGGGATGGATGGGGTCCGATGACCACGCTGCACGGCCGCGTGCTCGACGTGACGTTGGGCAACCGGACAGTGCCCGCCATCCTGAGCGTGCATCCCTTCCAGCGCGGGATCGACTTGCATCCGGAAGTCATCGGGCGCGCGCTGGGCGACCGCCTGCGGCCGGAGCAATTCGAGCCGCAGGAGTTGAAGGCCGCATGAGCACGCAGACGCCCACCGATCCGCGATTCATCGAAAAGGAAGACGACAGCCATCTGCGCGAGCGCATGCAGAAAGCCGAGCAAGCCCATGCGCTGCGACCCGGCGCCCTCTGCCCGCATTGCGGCGGTCAAGCCTTCAAGCGAGCCGAACTCAAGGCGGGGACGCCCTGCCCTGCCTGCGGCAAGCAGCCGCGCGTCGCCGTCTAGACCATCGCGCCCTCCTAGTATGTCCCGGTGGAAACCGGACTGCGCGGGCGTCGGGCGCTGGTGACCGCCGCCAGCCGTGGTCTCGGTTTCGCCACGGCTCGCGCGCTCGCCGCGGAAGGCTGTCGCGTGGTTATCGCCTCCAGCGATCAGCCACGCATTGCGGCCGCAGCCCAGACGCTACGCGACGAGGGCCATGACGTCGTGGCGCGGGTCGCCGATGTCCGGCAGGCCGACCAGTGCCGCGACCTTGTCGAGTGGGCGGTCATGACGCTGGGCGGCCTCGAGGTGCTGGTCAACAACACGCGCGGGCCCATCCTCGGCACCGTGGCGGAGCTCGACGACCAGGCGTGGGTGGAGGCGTTCAACCTGGTGTTCATGAGCGCCGTTCGCCTGACGCGTGCCTCGCTGCCGGCACTGCGGCTTAAGGGAGGCGCCGTCGTCAACCTCACCTCGATCGCCGCGCACCAGCCGGTCGACAACCTCGTGCTGTCGAACGCGCTGCGGCCGGCGGTGGTGGCGATGGGTAAGACCCTCGCTAAGGAGGCTGCCCCAGAGGTTCGGGTGAATTCGATCCTGACGGGTCGCTTCGAGACCGACCGCATCAGGGAAGAGAACCAGCACCAGGCGATGACGCTCGGCGTCGACCCGCGGGAGTATACGGCTCGGAGCATCCGCAACATCCCGCTTGGCCGCCACGGCCGCCCCGACGAGCTGGCGGCCGCGGTCGTCTTCCTGGCCGGCGACGCGGCCAGCTTCATCACCGGAACGACCCTGGCGGTCGACGGCGGGGAGTATCGGGGCCTCTTCTAACTCAGGGCCAGCGTCCGGGGAAGGGCGCGACGGTGGGCTTGTCCTTCCAGTCCTGGCGAACCGGTGCGAAGACGTCCACTACCGACACGCCATCGGCGCCGGCCGTCGCGGAGTGGGGAAGCTGGCTGGCGATCGTGTAGGTCTCCCCTACCCGTAATTCGCGCGATTGGCCATCGACCACCATGGTCACCGAGCCGCGGAGGACGAACCCGACTTGCTCGTTCTCGTGCCGGTGCTCGGGAACCTGGACATCGGGATCGATGTCCACGAAGCCGATGCTAAGCCGGTCGCCGCTCACCGTCCGCGCAAGCACCCCGTCCCAGATCCGCGTGGGCCTTAATTTCGCGACCGCCTGATAAATGTTCATCGTCGGCCTCCTCTGTTGTTGCGTGACGCCATTTTCGTCCCGACGCCGCTTATCTTCTTGCGCAGGTCCGCGGGGGCGAGAACCTCGACAGCATCGCCCCACCCCAGGATCCAGGGAGTGATCTCGAGCGTGCCGGTCACCGTGACCGTCATGTTGACCGAGCCCCTCGGCCCGTCGCTGAGCTTCTGCGATGGATGCCAGATGGATTCCCTCACCCGCGCGGCCGCCGGCGGAAAGAAGCGCAGGCGCACCTCCACCGGCTCACCGGAGTGGAAGATCCCCCAGGCGCCCGCGAGGTACTTGTTAACGTCGAATTCCCCCGGGATCTGATAGGTCTCCGCCATCGGTTCGGCGCGCGTGATGCGCTCCAGCTTGAAGGTGCGCATCTCGCGCAGTCCGCGATCGCGCGCCACCACGTAGCTGCTGTGCCCGATCAGCGAGGGCTCGAGGAAATAGGGTTCGATCTCGCGCGGCTTCACCTCATGATTCGCGCTCGGATACCAGATGCGAACCGCCTTGTGCCCCGCCCAGCTGAGCGCCACGGTTTGGAGAACGCGGGAGTACACCGGGTTTGCAGGACGATCGGCCATCTGGCGCACGGTGGCATGCACGTACTCCGCAACCGGCGCGGGGAGGACCGCCGCCAACTTGGTGAAGGCGTCGGCGACATCCGGATCGGCCTGGTCGCGATGCCGGTGCATCAGGCGAACGCCCATCAGCAGCGCCATCGCCTCGCGCAGGGTGAACTTGACGGGGGCCACGAAGTAGTTCGGGTCGATCGCGATCCGTCCGTCGTCCTCGTAGACCGGGACATTCATCGCTTCGAGCGCCCGAATGTCGCGATAGGTGGTCCGCGGATTCACGCCGGTGCGGCGCGCGATCTCGCCGGTCGTCAAC
>VBFX01000057.1:0-3717 GCA_005889395.1 Chloroflexota bacterium | reverse complement strand
CCTGCTCCATTTCGCTGACCTGCATCTCGATCGATCCTTCGCGAATGAGCGCCTCTACGGCGTCGGTGCGCAGCGACGCCGCGAGGATCTTCGCGCCGCCCTCCAACGGATCGTCGAACGCGCCCGGGAGGCCCAGGCCAACCTGATCACCTGCGGTGGCGATCTTTTCGAACACGATCACGTCACACGCGACACCGCAAGCTTCATCATCCAGACGCTGGGCGACGCCGGGCTGCCGGTGCTGATCGCGCCCGGTCACGCGGATCCGGCCGTGCCCAGCTCACCGTACCGATACCTCCGCTGGCCCGAAAATGTCACGGTCGCGACACACGAAGAGCTGCGACCATACCGCTATGCCGATGTCGACATCTGGACCGCGGGCTTCATGCGCTCCGACGTGCCGGAGGCGCCATTGCGCGATTTCGCCCGACGCGAGGAGGGCACGCACCTCTTGCTGCTCCACGCTTCCGACATGAGCCAGGTGCCGCAGGATGTAACCCCTTACAAGCCCATCCTGCCCGCCCAGGTCCAGGAGTCCGGCTTCCGTCACGCGCTGCTCGGCCATTATCACGACGCCAGGACGTCGGAGTCGATCACCTATGCCGGCAGCCCCGAGCCGCTCGGCTGGAACGAATCCGGGCGTCATTGCACGGCGCTGCTGACGATCGGTGACGATGCCACGGTCCAGGTCTTGCTGGAAGATATCAACCTGCGGCAGTTCGCCCAGGAGACGATCGATGTCAGCGGGATGACCAGCCTCGACCATGTCCGCGACGCCGTGATGGCGATGCGGGAGGAGAAACAGCTCGACGGCGGCGTCATCCGGGCCACGCTGGTTGGTGAACGCGCGCCTTCCCTGGTCCTGGATCCGCAGGCACTGTCGAAGGAGTGCAGTGATGGGCTCGCGTATCTCGAGTTCCGCGACCACTCGCGCGTGTCGCACGACCTCGCGGCCGCCGCTCAGGAGTTCACCAGCCGCGGCGAAATGGTGCGCAAGCTGGTTGACCACAAGCAGGGGTCTCGCCAGGAGGAGCAAGCGGTGGGCCGCGCGTTGCAGCTCGCCCTCGATGCCTTCGACGAATGACGTTAGGGTGGACGCCGTGGTGAGGCCGCCGTGCGCTTAACCCGGATCGAGATCGAAGGCTTCGGCACGCTGCAAGGCATGGAGCTGCGCTTCGGACCGACGATGAACCTGGTCGTCGGACCCAACGAGGCGGGCAAGTCGACGCTGCAGGAGGCCATCGTGACTGGCCTCTACGGGCTGCAGTCCGGCGATCGCGCCCATTCAGCGCTGGTGGAGCGCGCCGACCGCTGGCGCCCATGGCAAGGCGGCAACTTCGGGCTGGCGCTCGAGGTCGTGTTGGAGGACGGGACCCAGCTCCGCGTCGAGCGCGATCTCGACGCCGAGACGGTTCGCGTGTTCGACCTTAGCACTGGCGCCGAGCTCGGCGACCGCTTTGACCACGATGCATCGGGCGGGTTGCAGGTGGGACGCCAGCTACTGGGTGTCAGCCGCGATATCTACACGAACACGGCGTGCATCTCGCGGAGCGAGGTGCAGCGCCTGGAAGACGCCGGCACCATCAAGGAGGCGATTATCGCCCTGGCCGATTCGGCCCATCCGGACCGAACGGCACAGAAGGTCCTCGATCGGTTGCGCCAGGAACGGACCCATCGCATCGGCAAGCCGCGCGGGCGCTCCGGCCCCTTGCACGATCTCGAGGCTCGCCTGACAGAACTGGAACGACAACTGGCCGCCGCGCGGCAGGCGCGCGCCGCGGTCGATGAGCTCGCCCAGAAGCGGGAGACCGTCTCGGCGCTCACCGAGGCCGAGCTGGGCATCGTGCAGACGCTGGAGGCGGCCCTGCTGGCATCCCGCCTTCAGGATGCCCGGCACCGGCTGGAGCGGGTCGAGGCACTCGAGCAGGCGATCGCGCAAGAACGCGGCCGCCAGGAGGAACATACCCGCTTCGCGATGTTCCCACTCGACCGGCAGGCGGAGGTCCAGGAATTGCGGAGCCACCTGCGGGCAACGCGGGAAACCCAGGCGGACTTCGAACGTCGCGCCGCCGACAGTACCGCCCAGGTGCAACAACTCGACACGGAGCGCCAGAAGCTGGAGTCCGAGGCGCAGGGTCACGAAACGCGAGCCCGTGGCATCGACCACGTCGCGCTCGCCCAGGAGCCCACCGTCCGCGAGCTCCTCTCAACGCTCAACGTCGCCGACAGCCAGGCGCCTGAGGTCCACCTCCGCGCGCAGACCGCCGCGGAGGACGCACGGCGGATCGCGGAGCGGCACCCGGGCCTGATCGGCAACAACCTGGATCGGCCCGCGCGTCAGATGGAGTTCCAGCGCGTTTTCTCCGAGTGGCGGGAGCGCCACAACGTCGCCCTCGAGGCGCGCCGCCGCGCCGGCGCCGAGCTCCCGCCGCGCCTGGAGCAGCTCAAGCACGACATCGCCCGCTACAAGGAAGTCCCCGACGTCATCAAGACCGGCCAGCAAGCCGAGGAGGCGATGCGACGCGAGGAAGCGATGGCAGAGCGGGCTCGGAGCCGGCAGCGCACCTTCCTTGGCGCCATGCTGGGCGGCCTTCTGCTGACCGCGATGGCGATCCTGGTGGCGTTCCTGGCGCTGCAAGGGGGCATGCCGCTGCCCCTCAGTGGGGCGGCGTTCTTCCTGCTCGGCATGGGCGTCCTGTCGACCGGCATCGGCATCTGGGTGCGGGGCGCGGCCGTTCGCGAAGTCGATCGCCGCCTCCGTGCCAAGGACGAGGCGCGCATCAAACGCCGCGAGATCCTCCAGCCCTGGGGGGTGCGGAGCTCAGCTGAACTCCAGGAGGCCCTGGTCGAGCACCTGCAGAAGGTGCGCTACGACGCCACCCGCCTCGAACTCGACCGCCAGGCCAGCGAGTTGGAGGAACGGGCGCACATTGCCGGGCGCGGCCTGCGCGAGCTGGTCGGCTCGTGGGGCCTTCCCCAGCCGGCGCCCACCGAAGAGGCCGTGGACGAGACCGCGCGCGAGATCGAGTCGCTCGCCCAGGACACGCTCGCCTGGAACGCCGCCAGCGAGCGATCGCAGCAGGCGTTCCGCGCTGAATCCGAGTTGGATCAGCGGCGCGAGTCCCTCCGGCAGCGCCTGCACAGCCTGCTCGACCAGCTGGGCTTCGACCGCCGGGAGGCGCTGGGCGCCGCCCGCGATTTCATCTCCAGTTGCGAGGCCGCCCGCACGGCCCAACAGGTCCGCACCCGGATCGAGCAGTACGACGCGCAGCTGGAGCAACTTCGGGCGCCCGGCCAGCGCTCGATCGCCGAGCGCAGCAAGGCTGACGACTACGGGCGTCAACTGGCCGCCGTCTACGCACCGGCAGGCATCGAGGAGACCGACATGGAGCGCGCGGCCCAGGCCTGGGATGCCGGCGTCGGCCACGCAGAGGCGTACCGCGCCTCGAGCGCCCGGCTCGCCGAGCTGGAGGCCCGGCGGGGGACCGCGACCAATGACGAGGGCGCGTCTCTGCGACAGCTTGTCGACGATCTGACGCGCCAGCTGGAGGAGATCAGCGCAACAGTGGACCCGGCCGCCGTCGCACAATTCGCCGCGCTGCCGCTGGCCGAGCTCGAACGGCAGCGCGACCAGCACCGCGCCACCAAGGAGCGAGCCCAGGAAGAACGGGCTCGGGCTGAAGAGTTGTTGAACGACCGGCTGACCCAGACCGGGGA
>VBFX01000358.1 GCA_005889395.1 Chloroflexota bacterium | reverse complement strand
GTCATCAGTCTGGTAACGGTGTGGGGTTGGGTTGCGGTGCCCTTGGGGTGTAGGTCAACTGGCAGACCGCCCGGCTGTTAACCGGGAAGTTGGAGGTTCGAGTCCTCCCGCCCCAGCTGAAGTTCTCGCCCCAAGGTGAGCTTGGCCCGGTCACCTCAAGGGAGCGTGCAATAGTAGACCAGTGACCCATTCTCGTCGGCCCGCGATCCATCGAGGAACACAAACAGCGTCATGACCAGCGCTTGACGCTCGCCAATCTGCACCTGCTCGATGGTGGGATTGCCGAACGAGATGCTGCCGGCGTCGGTCCGGATGTTCAGCAGGTTCGCGGTCTGCGTCTGGTAGTCGTACAGGAACACCCGCCAAGAATCCCACTGGTTGCGGACGCCCTCCCCTTCGATCACGGCAAACCGGTATCCCCGAAACGTGAACGGGCCGTCCCGATCCCCGACGCCGGCTATCCCATAGGCGATGATGGCGTTATCCAGCGCTGGGTCCGGTGTGGCGCTCCAGCTGCTCCAGTCCGTCACTCCACGCGCCTGTCGGCCGACGTCGCACTGGGACCAATAGTGGAAGCCGACCTCGACGCGCGTATTGTCGCCCGCATAGATGTTTGGCGTGCCCTCGGCGCACGGGGATAAGGTCCGCGGGGCGTCGTAGGTCCGCGATGGAGAGGCGTTCAAGAGCGCCTGCCAGCTGTCGTAGTAGTAGAATCGGAGGTGGTTGTCACCGTCGGTTTCCGTGACCACCACGAAACCCGTGCCCGCGGCTTTGATGGTCGGCTGCGCGGCCGAGTGATCGAGCACCACGCGCCAGGTCCAGTGCAGGAGGTCGTTGGAGGTCGCGAGGTGGGCGTCGAACGTGCCCTCTCGGTAGGTTTGGTAGACGCCGATGAAACCGCCGGCCTCGGGGTTTGCAATGATCTTGAGGCCGTCCATCGCGTGGCCGGCGTCGTCGAACACGCGGTACCTGCGCGCCGTGGCTCGCGCGACCCGTTCGACGTAGTAGCTCAGCTCGGCGTGCGCTTCGGCGCTCGTAGGGTTGACGGAGTTATAGACGAACAGCTCGATGCTGCCGAGTGGGCCGTAGTGCTCACTCGTCGCGCGGATGCGCGTCGCGCCGACCCCCGTGCCGGTGACCTGGCCGCCCGCGTCCACTACCGCCACAGTGGCGTCGTCGGATCGCCAGGCGATCACGTCGCTGGCCGATTTGGACTCGCCGCAAACGGTGAGCCGCACGGACGCCGCGAAGCTCGAGCCCAGGGAGAGCGTCGTGTCCGCAGGCGCGAGCATCACCTGGAGCGGGTCACTACAGGGTGACACCGAGCCGGAGTCGCAGGCGGTGGGGAGGAGGAGACTTCCGCTGAGGAGCAGGCGCTAAGGCCACCCAGCGACGGCGACCGGGATCGCGCTACTAGTGGTCGTGCCGTTGCCGAGTTGGCCGTCCTCGTTGTCGCCCCAGCAGTACAGCGCCCCTGTCGTCGTGATCCCGCATGTGTGGTCGTCCGCAACGAGGGCGCTGAAGCGAAAGCCCCCGACAACGGCAACCGGCGTGGCGCTGCTTGAGGTCGAACCGTTGCCGAGCTGGCCGTCGAAGTCAGCGCCCCAGCAGTACGCTGCGTCGGCGCTCGTGAGCCCGCAGGTGTGATAGCGGCCTGCCGCCAGGGCGCTGAAGCTGAGGCCTCCTGGGACGGCGACCGGCGCTGTGCCATAGCCGGCACCCCAGCAGTAAGCCGCTCTGTTGCTCGTCAGCCCGCATGTATGGCTGGTGTACCCAGGAGGGCATGGATTTGGCCCCGAGCAGAAAACGCCGCCCGCGTCGAGCGCGCTAAAGGTGAGGCCGCCGGAGACCGCAACCGGTATCAAGCGGGGGGTCGTGGTCGAACCGTCGCCGAGCTGCCCGTAGCCGTTAGCGCCCCAGCAGTAGGCTGCCCCAGCCGCCGTGAGGCCGCAGCTGTGAATCGGACCCGCGACAATGGCGCTGAAGCGCAACCCGCCGGAGACGGCCAGGGGTGTCGGGGTAGGTGTGGTGGAGCCGGTGCCGAGCTCACCGTGGTCGTTGTCGCCCCAGCAGTAGGCTGTGCCGGTGCCCGTGAGCCCACACGTGTGGGATTCCTGGACCGCCCCGTATGTGCCGTTGCCCACGAAGAGGCTGCCGCCCGCGGCGACGGCGCTAAAGCTGAGACTCCCCGAGACCGCGACCGGTGTCAAGCGGGGTGTCGTGGTAAACGAGCCGTCCCCGAGCTGCCCGTAGTAATCGTCGCCCCAGCAGTAGGCCGCCCCGGCGCTGGTGAGCCCGCAGGTGTGACCGCCGTCGGCGGCGACGGCGGTGAAGCTCAAGCCCCCGGAGACAGCAACCGGAATCGCGCTGTTCGTGGTCGACCCGTTGCCGAGCTGGCCGTTGTAGTTGGCGCCCCAGCAGTAGACCGCGCCCGCGCTCGTGAGTGCGCAGGTGTGGCTGTCGCCCATGCCGAGGCCCGTGACGGTGGGGAGCGAGGGAGAAGTGCCCGAGTCCTTGCAGGCGGGAGCTACCACGGCAGCTACCAGGCTGCCGAGGATTGCGATCGCTCGAGTCGACGTCATACGCACCCCCGCTCAGTGAATGATTCCCAACGCCCGCGCGATGTTGATGCGCCCCTTGCCGTAGTACGGATCAGTCCCGGGCTCACCGAGGTCGTCTGCTGACTGGAGGATCCGGGCACGGATCAGTGCCGGGTTTCCGTGACCGAGCTGAGCCACGAGGAGCGCCGCGAGCCCGGAGACGGTGGGTGCTGCGA
>VBFX01000056.1 GCA_005889395.1 Chloroflexota bacterium | reverse complement strand
GCGAAAGCGTTACTGTCATAACTCGTCGGGCCACTAAGCCGGATGCGGAAGCGGTCCACGCCTATACCCGGTTCGCCGTTGTCCTGCATATCCACGCGGAACGTGTAGCCCAAAGTGCCGTTGACCGTCGCCGTGCCCTTAAGTGTCGCATGCTCGTTATCGCTCAGGATGCTGACAAATGTGATCGACGTGCTCTTGAGATCGATGTTGTTCGTTTTGTCCGCATAATTCAGGGTGCCCTTGAAGCTGTTGGTGCCATCCGGTTGAGCGTCAAAGCTGAAAGTCAGGCCGTCGCCGATCTGTCCGTCGCCGATCTGTCCGTCGCCGGTGACCTTGCCGGCATGACCGACGATCGCGGTGCTGGTCGCCATACTGGTCACGCCTTCGTGGTCAATCGTCGTGATGACGTTGAAGCCGCTGACAGGGCTTTGCGTGGTATAGGTGTGACTTCCCGTGACGGTAAATTGCTGGGTCAGGCTACTCGGAGTGAGTGGTGTTATGCTGCCAGGCGACTTTGTGCCGTCACCCCAGTCGATGCTCGCTGTGTAATGGCCGGCGCTGGTAGTGGGAGCAGGATCGGAGGCATTTGGCTCCGCTCCGGCCGGATCGGTGAAAGTGGCCACCGCCTGCGGCCCGGTGTCGGTGCCGACGTTGACCTCAATGGTGAAGCCGCCGGTGGCGTTCACCGGCTGATCGCTGACGCTAACAGCGAAAGTCTTGGAGTCAGCCTGGCCATCGAGCGTGTCCGTGACGGTAATTGTCACCGTAAAAGGTCCCTCCTCCTTATACGTGTGGTTCTTTGCGCCGAGCGATCCCGGGCTAGTCAGGTCAAAGCTGGTGTGCGTGGAGCCGTCGCCCCAATTCACGTCAACCGTCCATGGACCGCCGTCCGGATCGCTGAACGAGCCAAGGTCAAATGAGTGGGAGGTCGCTTCAGCCGACATCTGAGTGCCTGGCGGGGTTATCGCCGGCGGCGTGCTCTGGGTAAGAGTCTCCCACGCGCCCCGGCCGAGCGTGCCAGCCCCAATCAGGTGTATGTCCGGCGCAAACTCGAGCTCGGTGATACGGGTCCTGGGAAAGCTATCGAAACGGGTCCAAGTAGCGCCCAAGTTGTCCGACCCGAAGGCGCCGCGCTGAGTGCCCAGATAGAGCCTGGGCGTCTGCGGATGCGCCGGCGGCTGCCAATCGACGGTTATGGAATCGCCGCCGTACTCTTTCGGGACGTTGCTCTGAATCGAGGCCCATGCGCCTCCGGCGTGGACCCAAACGTGCGTGTCGCCGCCGAGGTTTAGTCCCGTGTTTTCACCGACCACCCAGGCATCACGAACCACCCAAGCACTGGTGACGGCGAAGACGTGATTGGCATCGGCCGGATCGACCTGCATATCCATCACCATTTGGCCGTTGAAGGTCTCCAGTGGGTTGGCGAAATTGTCCACTGGATTCCAAGCGGGAGACGCGGCCCCAGCATTGGTGGTCCTGAAAATGCGGCCGTCGTCGGTGCCGGCGTAGATGGCGTTTGGATCCGACGGAGCCATGGCAATAGCGGTGATGACGTGCCCATTGTTGCCCATGTTGGCGCCGATGTCGCGCCAGCCATTGCCGCCAAAATTGGGACCCCCATTGGGGTCGCCACCCGTTGTCGTTTCGAAGACGCTGCGAAGACCCAGCAACAGCCGCTGCGGGTTGTTGGGGTCCATCAGCAGGGCGTTCTTGCCGTAGAACGCGAAGTCCGTGTACTTGTTGCTGCTGTCGTTGGGCAAACCGGTGATCGCGGGTTGCCAGGTTTTCCCGCCATCGTCGCTATGCACGAACCGGGCGGCTGCGGTCGGCGCGCTAACGGGGTCCCTCGTGTTGGGGTCCAGGTAATAGACACGGTTCGGATTGGTCGGATCGACACGGATCTTGCCGGCCTCTCCCTGCCCAGGACTCGGTTGCACGTACCGCCAGACCAGGTCGCCGGTGTATTTCAGCGTCCCCGGGGCATCCTGCATGACACCAAAGGCGATTCGCGGATCCTTCGGATCGAGGGAGAAGGAGTAAAACGGGACGGTATTCAGATTGTTCCCTTTGTAGATTGAGTTCCGATAGATTCCGTTGTCGCCGCAAGCGACGAACACTCCCGTCCTGTCGAAAGTCCCAGAGACGGGATCGCCGCCTCCCCCGAATGGTTGCCAGGTTTGGCCGCTGTCGTAGCTCTTCCAGATGAATTCGCCATATTTCTCCGAGCCATCGGCTCGGTGACTGGTCGGTGATGCAGACGAATCGGGCCCGGGCGCATCGGGCCATGCGAGCTGCGACCAGTTTGCACCCATGTCCGAGGAGAAAAAACGGCTGCTCACGTGGGAGCTGGAGTTGTCGATCGCGGCGGCGTAGATTTGCTCCGTGGGCGCGGTGCCGCCGGCCAGGTGGATTGTCTCATAGCCGTTGGCGTTGGCCGGCAGACTTTTGGCTTGCCAGCTCGTGCCGCCGTTGTCGCTGCGGAAAACGCCGCCAGTGGCGGGATCGGCGGCGTAAAGCACCGTTTGACCATTTTCCTGGAGTTGGATGAGATCACTGACGAAACCGGAAAACGCAGCGGAGCCAGCGTTGGACCAGGTCGCGCCACCGTCGGTGGACTTGTAGACACCCGAGCCTCCGATGAAGTCTGTCGAGCCGCCGCTGACGGCAACGTACAGCTTCTGGGCATTGGCGACATTTGGATCGACGACGAGCGCGCTGAATTCGGCCAGGTCGAAATGAGAGTTGGCCAGGAAGCTCCAGTTGGTTCCTCCATTCTCCGAGCGGAGAATGCCGCCGCCCGGACCGGTGGCCGCCGCGAGGACGATGTTGGGATTCCCCGGAAACATGACCAGGTCGTGCTCATGGATCGCCAGCGACAGAACCTGAGGCTGGTCGGTCAACTCGGTCCAGTCCGGCTTGGTGTCGAGCCAGTTGGTCGTTTTCCAGACTCCGCCGTTGGTGGAGCCGACGTACATCACGTTGGAGTCGCTGGGATCCGCCGCCGCCACGTCGATGCGGCCGGAAAAAGGGCCGCCGCCCATGCCGGGCGCGGGGCCAATAGGCGTCCATTTACTTGCGCTCAAGATGACCGAGGTGCCGCTTTCAGCTTGTACGACTGAAAGGGCGACAATAAACACAAGAGAAACTGAAAAGACGATCCAACTCTTCCAGTTACGCAGAAAGCAGGCAGTGTGGGAGTATCTGGTCGGAATGGGCATCAGGTTTCTCCCTTGATCAACTCTTGTCGAAACTGACGCAAATGGGGCGAAACCCTGAGAACAGACAAGCCGCGACGATGAGGATCAAGCCGCCGATCGTGACGACGCTGGTCTAGCCACGACTCACGCGAATCGCCCCCTCTTACGAACTGCCCTTCGCCCTTGCTCTCTCCTACCACTGCCGCATCGTCTTGTCAAGGGCGGCTTTATTCGGTTTCGGTGGGTTGGAATCTCCTTTTCCAGAGGAAGCTGATACAAACACACAAACTTGAAGTGATAGCGGAACTGTTAACGACCCCGACCGGACAACTTTCGAACTCCGCCTGAATTCAAGCAATGACCTCTGGCTTGTTGGCCAGCGCACGGCTATCGGACAGCCCGATGAACGCAACTGGATGGCCTTACGGCCCTGTCCCGGGATCGATCGCCCAGCCGAAGGGCGCCGTCTAGCACTTCGTGACCGCGGTCGCCGACGCCAAACGCGAGGGCCGCGCGCAGCCGCCGCAGCCGGTCGAGACCAAGTGTTAGGCGAGACCGAACAGCTTCCAGTAGCTCAAAAACACAGGAAAGAGCAGCGAGCCCGCGGCGACGACGGTGAAGTGCGCACGCGGCCAGAGTCCCCAGCTCCGGGTTCGCCAGAGCTGAAACGCCGTGACGGCGAGTGGGAGCGCGAGGACCACGGTCACGAGGGGGACCACGAAGACAAGCTGGATGCTCAGCGGCACCCCGAAGTCCAGCTCGGTTCCATTCAATCCGGCATAGGGCAGCAGGAGGATCGGGATTCCCAGGAGAAAGACCAGGTTCAGCAGAGCGATTACACCCCCAAGGGTCATGGCGTGTTGGAACGGCACGGCGCCTGCCTTGCGGCGTAGCCGCCTCACGGACGACGCCAGCCACACGACGCACGCCGAGAGGAACAGCGCCGCAAAGAACAGGACGCCGACCCCGAAGAACGGCAGGGTTGAAAACCAAGGCAGCTTCACCAGGCCGTCGTCTGGATGGTCTCCGCCGAGCACGCGAGTGACTGGCCCTCCAGCCTGGGCTTGAAAGGCCACCTCTTTGTTGGGGTCATCGCGGTTTCGAAAGACCAGCGGCGCAACCTGCACCCATCGGCCGGGCGTCCATGACAGCGAGATGGTCCGGTCCGGGTACGCCGTGATCTGGCCCTGGCTCAAGAGCTCTTTCAGGACTTCGATGCGCCCCTCGTACCGATAGTCGCCGTAGGCGCCGGCGAAGCGTCCGAGGTCTGAGTCCGCGATCGCTTTCGGCGCGGCATGGGTCGCCGGATAGTAGCGGTCGATGAAGCTGCGTAGAAAAGCCCAGCGCAGGTCTGGCTCGTCACTGTTGGTGGCGATTACGAAGCCCACGTGCCGCTCCGGCAGCAGGGCGAGGAGACTGCTAAAGCCATGGCCCAATCCACCGTGCAGGAGTACGCGCTCGGCGTTTTGCGGCCACTCGTACAACCCGTAGGCAACGCCGGGACCAGCTGGCTGCAGCGCGAAGTGTCGCGCCTCCATCAACTGGATGGTTTCGGGCCGAAGGAGGGAATGCTCGGCCGTGCTCCGGTGGAGCATCGCGACCAAGAACTGACCCATGTCGGCAGCCGTGGTCACCAGCGAGACGGCTGGACCGACGTGAAAGTAGCCAACAGGAGCTCGCCGATATGACCCGCCGACCCGCTGGTAGCCGACAGCGCGATCGACCTGCCCATGGAGCGCTGGATCGAATGCGCTGTGGTCCATGCCCAGCGGCCCGAAGATCCGATCGTGCATGTACCGGGCAAATGGCTGACCGGATACCTGCTCGACGACCAGGCCGGCGAGCGAGATTCCGTGGTCCGTGTAGCTGAACACGGTTCCCGGCGATGCGATGCGTGGCGGCATATTGGCTGCCAGGTATGTACGCAGGTCCGCGGCCGCGATCCGGTCGGGGGTGAGCGTTCCGACCGCCCGGTCGCCGATGCCGCTGGTCTGCGTCAGAAGCTGGTCGAGGTTGATGGCCGGCGCATTGCCATCGGGCAGCCTGAAGCCATTCAGGTACGACCTCACGGGTGCCCGAAGATCGACGCGGCGTTCTTCGGAGAGCTGCATGACGGCGGCGGCAGTGAATGTCTTGGAGACGGACTTTACCCGGAACGCCGTCGCCGCGGTGAATGGCCTCCGTTGCTCGAGGTCGGCATAGCCGTAGCCCTTCGCGAGCAGAATCTGCCCGTCTTTCACGACCACGACGGCGGCGCCGGGAGCGTGCAGTTGCGCCAGATGACCGGCCATGAAACCGTCCATGAACTGGGCCAGCTCCTGTGGATCGCCCGGACCGGTAGCTTCTCCCGGGTTTGTCTCCGAGCGCGAGCCGGCGGTCACGCAAGTGGGCGCGGCCAGGAGTAGAGCCGCCGCGCAGACAACGAGCGGGATGCGCGGGCCCAGCACGCGTATTCAGCGCCGGCGCGTGGCCTTGGAGGTTGCGACGACCACCGTCGCGAGGAAGTATGCGTACGTGATGCCGCCCAGAAGCGCGATCGCCGTCATACCGTCCAGTCCTGGCTTGAACGGCAAGATAAGCGCAAACAGAAGGGCGACCACGACGCAGCCTCCGGCCCAGAGCAGATAAGGGAGGCCGAGGAAAGCCGCGCTCACCCGGCGATCTTCGGCCGCCGCGGCCAGGCAAGGACCACGATGATCGTCAGCGGCACTCCCCAGGCCAGCTCCCACTTCGCCACCGAGATCCACTCGACTCCGATCGCCGTATCGGGTGTCAGGTTCGCAACCAGGACATCGGTGAGCGCCGCGAACCCGACCCCGAGGATGATGCCGAGCGCGCCCATCACGGTCGCCGCGCCGATGCTCCGCCATCTCGCCCGGGAAGCCAGCCTGGCGGCGGGGACCACCCCGACGATCAGCCCAATCAGCCCGTTGCCAATCGCCCAGTTCCAGGAGATGTCGAATGTCAAGCCGTCGGCGACGAGTGTGCCGGCTGCACCGACAAAGAATCCGGCGATGGGTCCGAGCAAGATGCCCGCCAGCACTGGCACGACGACGCCCGGCCGAAAGTTGAGGTTGTGCAGGCCGGGCAGGTCGATCGGATTGGGCAGGAGACTGACCGCCGCGTAGAGCGCCGTCGCGATGGCCGAAAAGATCATTGTCTGTCTGTTCATGCTCACTAGCACGCGTCGCTTGGTCACCTTCCGTGGCATCATCGACGCGTCATCCCGCCGTGGCATGGACGTGGCTGGTGATCCAATCGACCACCATCGGGAGGGCACGCGGATCCGACGGCGGGACGTTGAGGAGTCCATGTCCTGCGCCGGGCAGGACAGCAACGGTGAAGTCCTTGCCCTGCTGCTTCAGCGCTTTCAGGATCGCGATCGATCGGTCGGCCGGAATCGAGCGGTCGGCGCCACCATAGAGCCACAGTCCCGGATTGTTCATGCGGTCGAGGGAGGGACGTGGGTCGTACCCTGAGGCTCCGGCCTGCTTGAGACGGTAGGCGATCGCTTGCTTGGAAAGGACTCCGCCAGCCTCGCCTTCCTCGCCGGTCAAAAGGCTGTAGAGCTTCTCCTCGTCCTGGGTGACGGTCGGGGCGTCGACAAGCACTGTAAACGCGATGCTCGACGAGCGCGCCGCGGCGAGCGGCACGACCCAGCCAGCCTGGCTGGCGCCTAGCAGTCCGACATGCCGCGGGTCGATGCCGGGCATCGACCTGAGCGCATTCACGGCACCAATCGCGTCGGCCGCCAGCAGGTTGAAGTGGCCGCTGTCACCCGGGCAGCAGACACCCCGCGATTCGCCGACGCCCCGCTTGTCGTAGGACAGGACGGCAACCCCGGCTCGGACGAGGCCGGCGACCACGTTGTCGTCTCCGTAGCCAATCCGCCGCATCGGCCCGTCTCCGTGGACCCAGACGGCGGCAGCATGGAGGCCGGGGCCGTTGGGGACATAGACCGTTCCCGCCTGCACCGCGCCCTCGCAGGTGAAGTACACGCCGACCTGAGTGTGGGTAGGGAGCACGACTGGCGCGCCGAAGGTGGGTCGGGGATCGTTGCAGCGCGCGTTATCGGGGTCGCTGGGTGAACCTGTGCCACATGCCGCAGTGGGCATGGCGGCGAGGGTGGACGCCAGCACGACGAGCAGTCGTCGCGATCCCACCGGATCCCTCCTCGGCGCTACTATGGCCGCTGCCAATTAGTCTGTCAAGCTCGGTCGCGGGCGCCTGAGGAAGAAGGATCACCCCGAAGTAATCGCTGGTCCAGCCGCCTGGCGATGGGCTGGTCAAATCGAGGCAGGCGACGTCGAGCGCAGCCTGTGCTCACCGCAGGCGATAAATATGTAGTCGCTGCGCCGAAGGGCCATGCGGAATCGGACCGCTGCGAAACTGACGACGTCGAGAATTCGCAGAGCTTCTATTTGCCCACGAGACCGTCCACCGGTACGGCCGCTTCCGGGATTGGGCGCTTAATAATCCTTTTCAGGCGCTTTTGAATACACGCAGCCCGGTTCGAAACTTGTTCTGGATGGCGACCCCGAGCGGATTCGAACCGCCGATCTCCTCCGTGACAGGGAGGCATGTTGGACCGCTACACCACGGGGCCGCGGAAGCCCAGTATATATAAGGTTGCGGGCGCTAAGTGCGCAGCGTCGGCTCCTCCTTCCCGATCACGAAACGGTCGATCACCTGGGCGACGCCCGCCTCGCCGATCGATCCGGTGACGTACTGGGCTACCGCCTTCAGGGCATCCGGCGCGTTACCCATGGCGACCCCGAAGCCCGCCCACGAGACCATGTCCTGATCGTTCAGGTTGTCGCCGATGGCGCAGACTTCCGCGCGAGCAACGTCGAGCCGGTCCGCCACCATGGCCAACGCCCGCGACTTCGAGACCTGGGGGTTGACCACCTCGACGAACCAGTCGAGCGATCGCGTCACCCGCCCCTCGTCGCCCATCCAGGCGGTCAACTCCGCGATCCGTTTCGGCACGTCCGCCGGATCGAGATCGACCAGGACCATCTTGGTCGAGTCCTGGCGCACCCACTTCGAGAGCGGCCCGACCACTTCGTACGGCACCATGGCAATCCGGGCGTAGAGATCCGCCTCGGGCCGCGCACGTGCCGTGTAGACTTGCTCGTCCACATAGGCGTTCACGTGCCAGTCCTTCGGCTCGGCAAAGGCGAGAACGCGCTGCTGCATCGGCACGGTCAACTCGCATCGGTACCAGACCTCGCCGCTGGCGATCTCGCGAACCACGGCTCCCTGGTAGTTGATGATCGGGCCCGTCAGGCCGAGAGGCTGCGCGTAGCGGAGTGACGATTTGAACATGCGACCAGTGGCCAGCACCACCGTGACGCCCGCGACGGTCGCCGCCTTGACCGCGGCGACATCCTGCGGATCCATCTCCAGCCGGTCGTTGACCAGCGTGCCATCGAGATCGATGGCCAGCAGCCGGATGCGCACCTAGCGCTTGACGGCGAGCGCTTCCGGGTTGACCAGGTTGGGCGGGCTTTGCCCTTCGACCGCCGCGATCAGGTTCTTCGCCGCGGTCTCGGCCATCGCCGCGCGCGCCGTCACGGTCGCGCTTCCTAGGTGAGGCAGCAACACGGCGTTCCAGCAATCGGTGAGGCCAGGCCCGCACCAGGGCCTTCTCGTCGACGATCGGGCCGCGGGCGGCATTAATAAGGTAGTGCTCCGGCCCCATCAGCTTCAACTCCCGCTCGCCGATCATGTGGCGGGTCTGATCATTCAGGTCGGCGTGAATCGTCACGTAGTCGGCCTTGCGCAGCAACTCATCGAGCGGGACGTACTGGGCGCGCAACTCGGACTCGACCTCTGGGGTGGCGCGGCGCGCGTCCGAATACAGGATCGACATGTTGAACCCCAGTCCGCGCCGAGCGACGGCCTGCCCAATTCGACCAAAGCCAATGATCCCCAGTACTCGCCCGTAGACGTCGGTACCAAGCAAAAGATGCGCTTTCCACCCTTTGAACTTTCCGTCCCGAAGAAATTTGTCAGACTCCACCACCCGACGTGCCACCGCCAGGATGAGCGCAAACGCCAGGTCGGCGGTCGCGTCGGTCAAAACGCCGGGAGTATTCGTCACCAGTACGCCGCGGCGAGTGGCTGCGGCGACGTCGACATTGTTGTAGCCCACCGCGTAGTTCGCCACCACCCGCAGGTGGGGCGCCGCCGCCATGATCTCGTCCGTGATCGGTACATTGACCATACCGACAATCCCAACCGGATCCGCTTCGGCGATGTGCCGCTGGAGCGTCTCGGGCGGCATCCCTTCCGCCTCCATCACGGTGGCCTCGAAACGCTCTTTGAGCATGTCGATGCCGGGTGACGGCAGCGGCAAAGTCACAAAGACGCGGCTCATTGGGGGCGACGCACCCGCAGGTCGAGCAGCATGACTTCCATGGCGAGGCGAGGATTCACATTCTGATCGATCAGCAGCTGGGTTCGCTGCGCAGCGGCCAGCGATGCCCGGATGTGGTCTGGCGGGACCTGGCCCGACCAGGCCTCGAGCGCAGACTTCCGCTCCGACGGCATCGGACTCAGCACGCCGGCCTGGAGGAGCATGGCGTCGCGAAGAAAGGACGTGAAGCCACGGAGGGCGTCGGCGGCGACCAGCCTCATCTCGGCTTGCGGTCCCTGCCCGAAGCGCGACGCGAAGGTCAGGACCCCATCGACGTCCTCGAACGCCAGTGCGGCCAGCTGCTCCGCCCAGCGGTCCATGCGCACCACCCAGTCGCGGTCGCTCATCGCCCGCACCGCCCACCCCGGACGGCCGTGGGCGAGGCCGACGAGCGCCTCGGC
The DNA here is from genome assembly GCA_005889395.1 of Chloroflexota bacterium. GTDB lineage: Bacteria > Chloroflexota > Dormibacteria > CF-121 > CF-121 > CF-13. The sequence continues at coordinate 2,496 of VBFX01000056.1, read as the reverse complement.
TTCCGCGTCGTTCGGCTGGCGCGCACTGACAAATTCAACCATCGCCGGGCGGCCGACTGGCGACAGCGAAATCAGCTGGCAGCGCGACAGGCAGGTCGGCAGCAGGTGATCCGGATAGGCTGTCGTCAGCATCAGCACGGTATTCGCCGGCGGCTCTTCGAGCGTTTTCAGCAGGCAGTTTTGCGCCTGCTCGGTCATGCGTTCGGCATTGGCCAGTAACGCTACCCGCAGGGGGGCCACGAACGGCTTCAGACTCAGGAACTGCTGCAGGGATTGCTCGTGCGTCGGCGCGCCGCGCTGGATGAACCTCGAGGCGCGATGGTTGACCCGCACCGAGGAGCAGCTCCTCGGCGAGCGAGCGCGCGACGGCCGTCTTGCCGATCGCTTCCTCGCCGGTGAGGCAGTACGCATGCGCCAGGCGGCCGGCCCGCCGGTGAGCCAGCAGGATGGAGATGGCGCGGTCGTGCCCCGCGATCGCCGCAAAACCGCGAGCAACAGGGACGGGATTGCGACGAGTCCGCGTGGCTGGCATGGCGCCCACCTTAACAAGTCTTTCCTTGACGATGCCGAAGCCCCCCTCCTATCCTGTTGGCGTTTCCGACAGCAGAGTTGTCAACTTCTCGTCCGTCGCATTCCGTCGCCGCCAGGTCTCACTACACGTCAAAGAAGCGATACCGATGGATGCCGGAGAAACCGAACAGCAGAAGAAAATTCCGGAGCTGCAGGCAATCATCGCGAAAGGCCTGAAAGGCATCAACGAATGCCGCTACAAGACCGACTGCGAATTCGCGTGCGCTTGCCCGGGCACCTGCTGAGCTAAAGCCTCCTTCCTGATCCTGTCGGAGCGCCTGCTATAATCCATAAAGAATTCTTTATATGGCATCCTCTACTCTCCTCACGAACCCGTCCCTTCGCGAGTTCCGAGCCCATTACCAGGCGCTGGCCAGCATCACCCGTCTTCGCATCCTCCAGTATCTCGCCGGTATTCCTGAGATCACCGTGCTCGAGCTCGCCGACGCGATCGGTATCAGCCAGCCCCGCTTGAGCTGGCACCTTCGCATGCTGCGACGCGGCCGGCTGGTGCGTACGCGGAGGGTTGGCCGCATGATTCACTACTCCCTCAACCGAGAAGGCCTGCTCGCCTTCCATCGAGAACTGGCGACCCTGATCGCGCCTCGACCTCGGGTCCGGGCGCTGCAACACGAATGGAGCGAGGTGTAAACAGCGATGGCAACTGGCAAGAACGGCGCACGGCTCAACGGCCGAGCGCCGCGTAACACGACGGTTCGGAGCGACGCTCGCTCGCGCCGCAAGGTGCGGGTGGCGATCCTGGGCGTTGGCAACTGCGCGTCGTCACTGGTGCAGGGGGTCGAGTACTACCGCGACGCGAAAGCGGGGGCGTCGATCCCAGGCTTGATGCACGTCGACCTCGGCGGCTACCACATCCGTGATATCGAGTTCTCTGCCGCCTTCGACATCGACAAAGACAAGGTTGGCAAGGACCTCTCGGACGCGATCTTCGCCGGCCACAACAACACCGTGAAATTCGCGGACGTTCCTCACCTGGGCGTCAAGGTCGAGCGCGGCATGACCCATGACGGGCTGGGCAAGTACCTCTCCGAGATCATCACCAAGGCCCCCGGGCCGACGGCCGACATCGTCGGCATCCTCAAGGCGACCCGGACCGACGTCGTCGTCAATTACCTGCCGGTCGGGAGTGAGGAAGCGGTCAAGTGGTATGCGGAGCAGGTGCTCGAGGCCGGCTGCGCCTTCGTCAACTGCATGCCGGTCTTCCTCGCCCGCGAGCCCTACTGGCGCGGTCGCTTCGAGAAGCGCGGCATCCCGATCATCGGCGACGATATCAAGTCGCAGGTGGGCGCGACCATCGTGCACCGCGTGCTAACGCGGCTTTTCGAGGACCGGGGCGTCAAGCTCGAGCGCACCTACCAGTTGAACTTCGGTGGCAATACCGACTTCCTGAACATGCTGGAGCGCGAGCGCCTGGTTTCGAAGAAGATCTCGAAGACGAACAGCGTCAAGTCGCAGATGAAAGCGGACATCGGCGGCGACAACATCCACATCGGCCCTTCTGATTACGTGCCCTGGCTGGGCGACCGGAAGTGGGCCTACATCCGGCTGGAAGGCCGGTCCTTCGGCGACGTCCCCCTCGACGTCGAGCTCAAGCTAGAGGTCTGGGACTCTCCGAACTCGGCGGGCGTCGTGATCGACGCCATTCGCTGCTGCAAGCTCGGCCTGGACCGCAAGCTGGGCGGCGCGCTCGAGGGACCGTCGTCCTACTTCATGAAGTCACCGCCAAGGCAGGTCACCGACGGCGTCGCGCACCAGCTGACGGAGGCCTTCATCGCCGGGACTCCCGCCGATGGCAAAGCCGCCGAGCGCCCGCCGGCCGTGCCCGCCCCACAGGCGACCCCTCGCCGCTGATGCTGCTCCCTCGGCTGTTCAGGCTTGGGAACCTGGTCATGCGGACGCTCCCGC
>VBFX01000055.1 GCA_005889395.1 Chloroflexota bacterium | reverse complement strand
TCACCCACGCCGAGTCCGTCGACGAAGACGTAGCCGGCCGGTACTTTGTTGCCGAAATGGGGAAGGCTGTCGCCCAGCTCGACGGTGTTGCCGTCGTCGGTGACGATCACATGGTCCCGATTGATACCGACCTCCTGGGCGATCTCCGAATGCAGCGCCAGGTGGCGGAACTCGCCGTGCACCGGCATGAAGAACTTGGGCCGGACCAGGTTCAGCATCAGCTTCAGCTCCTCGCGGCTGGCGTGCCCCGAGGCGTGGACCCGGTTGCGGGCGGAGTAAAAGACCCGCGCCCCGTGCTTGTAGCAGTTGTTGATGGTGCGCGAGACCAATTCCTCGTTGCCGGGGATCGGCGTCGCCGAGAGGATGACGGTGTCGCCCGATTTGAGTTTCACCTGCGGATGCTCCTGGGCGGCGATGCGGGTCAGCGCGGACAGCGGCTCGCCCTGGCTGCCGCTGGAGAGGATGACGAGCCGCTCGTCCGGCTCCTTGTTGATGTCCTGGACCTTGATCAGGACGTCGCCCGGCATCTGGATGTAGCCGAGCTCCTGGGCGATCGTCAGGTTGTTGACCATGGAGCGGCCGATGACCGCCACCTTGCGCTTGTAGCGTGCCGCCGTGTTGAGCGCCTGCTGGATGCGGTAGATGTTGGAGGCGAAGGTCGAGATGATGATCCGGCCGGGACACTGTCCGAACAGCTCCTGAAAGGCCTCCCCGATGGTCCGCTCGGAGGGCGTGAAGCCGTCGCGTTCCGCGTTCGTGCTGTCGGACATCAGCAGCATCACGCCATGGTTGCCGAAGTGCGAGAGCCGCGCCATGTCGGTCGGCTTGCCGTCGACCGGCGTCTGGTCCATCTTGAAGTCGCCGGAATGGATCACCATGCCAACCGGGGTCTGGATGGCGAGCGCGGTGGTATCCGGGATACTGTGCGCGACGTGGATGAACTCGACTTTGAAGGGGCCGAGCTCCACGACGTCGCCGGCCTTGATCTCGCGTAAGTCGACCTGCTCCGCCAGCTTGTGCTCGCGGAGCTTGTTCTTGATGAAGCCGAGGGTGAGCCGGCTGCCGAAGATCGGCGCCGAGACCTTGGGCAGGATGTAGGGCAGCGATCCGACGTGGTCTTCGTGGCCGTGGGTTAGCAGAAAGCCGAGCACCTTCTCCTTGCGCTCCACCAGGTAGGTGACATCGGGCAGCACCAGGTCGACCCCAAGCATCTCCTCCTCGGGGAACATCAAGCCGGCGTCGATGACGACGATGTTCTCGTCGTATTCGAGCGCCATCATGTTGCGACCGATCTCGCCCAAACCCCCAAGGGGAATGGCGCGCAGCTTGGGTTGTTTAGCCAAAAAGGGTGAGCTGCTCCTCTGGCTTGGTAACGGGCGTGGCGAGGGCCGCGGCGACCTGGCGCCGCTCCTCGACCCGGTCGAGGTGGGTCTTGACGGCCTTGAAGTCCTGCTCCAGCGGGCCCATCAGGAAGCTGTTATACAGGGCCGCGGCGGGGTGGTACACGGGAATGTAGCTCACACCGTCCTTGACAACCACTTTGCCATGAAGGCGCGAGATCGACTCATACCCCGGCAACAGGCGCGCCAGCGCGTGCCGGCCAAGCACCAGCACGACTTCCGGTTTGATCAGTCGGAGCTGCTGCTCGAGATACGGCGAGCAGGCCTCCGCCTCGGCGGGCTGCGGATCCCGGTTGGCCGGCGGCCGGCATTTCAGGATGTTGGTGATGAAGACGTCGCCGCGCGAGAGCCCGATCCCGCGCAGGAGCTGATCGAGCAGCTTGCCCGCCGCCCCAACGAATGGCTCCCCCTGCAGGTCCTCGTTCTGCCCGGGCGCCTCGCCGACGATCATGATCCGCGCGTCGGACGGCCCAACTCCAGGGACCGCCCGCGTCCGCGAATGGCCTAGCGGGCATTTGCGGCACTGGTGAACGGCGGCGCTCAAGCTCGGCAGGTCGACGAAGTCCAAACCGGGGCCCATTGTATGCCGGGACCGGAGCCCCGGCATACACCTTTTCCACAGGCTTAGTTTCGGTTGTCGCGTCCACGGCCGCCGGCGCGGTCGAAATCCCGGCGCGGTCCGCGGTCGCCGCCACCGGGCCGATAGCCACCGCCACTGCCGCCGCCTTCGCGGCGCGGGCCGCCACGATCGCGATCGGTTACGACCCAGTCGCCGTTGGTGATGCCCTTGGCTTCCTGGAGCACTGCCTTGCGGGAAAGGTTGACGCGACCCTGGCGATCGACCTCGGTCACCTTCACGTCGATTTCGTCCCCCACGTTGACGGCGTCCTCGACCCGTTCCACCCGCTCCTCCGCGAGCTGGCTGATATGGACGAGGCCGTCCTGGTTGGGCATGATCTGCACGAAGGCGCCGAAGGGCATGATGCGGACCACCTTGCCCCGGTAGTTCTTCCCCACCTCGACCTCGCCGGTCAGGTCGCGGATCAGTTGTTCGGCTTTGGCAGCGGACTCGCCGTTGACCGAGCCGATCACGACCCGGCCATCGTCCTCGATGTCGATGCTGGTGACGCCCGAGTCCTCGATGATCTTCCGGATCATCTTGCCTCCAGGGCCGATCACTTCGCGGATCTTGTCGGGATGGATCTGGACCGTGATCATCCGCGGCGCATATTGCGACATCGCGGAGCGCGGCTGGCTTAATGCGGCATTCATCTTGTCCATGATGAAGAAGCGGCCTTCCTTCGCCTGCTGAATCGCACCGGCCATGGTGTCGATGCTGATGCCTTTGATCTTCATGTCCATCTGCATGGCGGTCACACCCGTGCGCGTTCCCGCCACCTTGAAGTCCATGTCACCCAGCGCATCCTCGACGCCCTGGATATCGCTCAGCACGGCGATCTTCCCGTCGCCGGTGATCAAGCCCATCGCGATCCCGGCCACCTGTCCCTTGGTCGGCACGCCGGCGTCCATCATTGCCAGGCTCGAACCACACACGCTCGCCATCGAGGTCGAGCCGTTCGACGAAAGGATTTCGGTCACCAGCCGGATGGTGTAGGGGAACTCCTCTTCGGTCGGCACCACAGGCAGGAGCGCCCGTTCGGCAAGCGCACCATGACCGATCTCGCGCCGGCCCGGCGAGCGCAGCGGCCGCGCCTCACCGACACTGAAGGGTGGGAAGTTGTAGTGATGCATGAAGCGCTTGAACTCTTCCAGGCCGAGCCCGTCGAGTTTCTGCTTGTCACCGATCGAGCCGAGGGTGACGATGCTGAGCGCCTGGGTCTGACCCCGCGTGAAGAGCGCCGAGCCGTGGGTGCGGGGGAGCACGCCGACCTCGCAGCTGATCGGCCGGATCTCCGTCGTCTTGCGCCCGTCCGGACGCAGACCCTCATCGAGGATCTTGTTGCGGACGCGCTGCTTGACCTTGGCTTCGAAGCTCTTCGCGAGGTAGGGCAGCCGGTCCGCGAACGGCGGGCCCAGCTCCGTCAGGGTCTCCTTCTTCAGGTCGTCAAGCGCCGACTCGCGGAGCGCCTTGTTGGGATTGAAGAGCGCCTGATCGAGCCGTTCCGCCAGGAACCGGTCGACCGCCTGGTCGACCTCGGGGTCCTTGGGGCTTTCCGCCACGGCGACTTTCGGCTTGCCGACCTCGCGGGCGAACGCCTCCTGCATCTCGCAGATCCGGACGATCTCGCGATGCGCCAGACGCAAGGCCTCGACGATGGTCTCCTCGGGCACTTCCTTGGCCCCGGCTTCCACCATGATGATGGCTTCCTTGGTACCGGCCACGACGAGGTCGAGCTTGCTGTCCTCCATCTTGTTGACCGGTGGGCCGACGACCAGCCGGTCGTCGAGCATCCCGATGCGGACCGCACCGATCGGGCCCTGGAACGGGATCGGCGAGATCGAGAGCGCCAGCGAGGCGCCGTTGATGGCCATGGTGGCCGGATCGGCATCCTGGTCAACGGAAAGCACCGTCGCAACCACCTGGACGTCATTACGGAAATCCTTGGGGAAGAGCGGGCGGATCGGCCGGTCGATCAAGCGGCTGTTGAGAATCGCCTGCTCGCTGGGACGTCCCTCGCGGCGGATGAATCCGCCCGGGATCTTGCCGGCTGCATAGAGCTTCTCTTCGTAGTCGCAGGTGAGCGGGAAGAAGTCGATGCCTTCCCGCGGCGTAGTGGACATCACGGCGGTGACGAGCAGCATGGTGTCGCCCATGCGCACCGTGACCGCGCCTGATGCTTGCTGGGCGACGCGACCGGTCTCAACCGTCAGGGTCCGCCCACCGATTTCGAGTTGTGTTGTATTCACGATTCCTCCTGGGGCCGCGCAAACCGCGGCACGAACAATTGATTGGCAAATCGGCCCAGGCGGTTCCTGTCTTTGGGGTTAGGGGTTGGGGTTCGAAGAAAAGGAACCCTTTCTCCGCACACCAATCTCTAACCCTCCGGCGAGGCGGCCCCGCCCGGGCATGGGGTCAATCGCTCTAGGCCGTCACCTCCGGAGCCCGAGCTTGGCGATGATCGCTCGGTAGCGCTCGATATTGGTGCGCTGCAGGTAGTTCAACAGCCGGCGGCGCTTCCCGACCAGCTGGAGCAGACCACGCCGTGAGTTGTGGTCGTGGGCGTGCGCCTTGAGGTGGTCGGTGAGGTGATTGATCCGTTCGCTGAAGATCGCGATCTGGACTTCGGACGATCCGGTGTCCTTGTCGTTCAGGCGGTTGGCCTCGATGACGCCCGCCTTGGTAGCTGCTGCCAGTCGATGTACCTCCTAAATTGGCTTGCCCGAGTGCCGTTGGCTAGTCGGACACCCGCGCTCGGTCAGACGAGAGTATACCCGAAGGCGTCCAATCGATAACCTGCAACGCGCCCGGGACGATCTCGAACACCGCGGGCGTCATGCCGGCGAGCTCTCCATCCGCCTCCACCCCGATCGGCTGGTCACTCTCGATCTCGACGCGCCGCGCTTTTCCGAATTCGACCTCAGCCAGCCGGCCATGCGTCCCGCGATAGAGCATCGGCAGGCTACGGATCCCGAGCCAGCGGCTGACATCCCCAATCGTCACGACATCGAACCAGCCGTCATCCGGCTGGGCCGCGGGGGCCATCCGCATCGCGCCACCCAGGTACGCCCCGTTGGCCACGGCGATGGTGCGAACGCGCCGCTGCAGCACCGGTCCGTCGTCCAGGCGGAGGCGTACCGGCGTATTCCGATGCCGCAGCAGGCTGACGACCGCGGCTCCCAGGAAATTCACGGTGCCGCCGAGAACTCCCGGGCCGCGCGCCGCCCGCCGCACGACCTCGGCACCGATGCCGGCGTCCGCGACGTTGATGAAGTAGCGGCGTCCCGTCGAGGTCGAGAGCCGGCCGGCGTCGAGCGGGCGCCAGCGATCCAGGCTCAGCCAGGCGGCCACATCCTCGGGCCGCCGCGGGCTCGCGACGCTGCGCCGCAGGTCGGCGCCGGTGCCGCGTTGTAGGAATCCGACCCGCGGTGGACGGGCCGCCGAGCGGCGCAACAAGCCGTTGACGACTTCATGGGCGGTCCCGTCGCCACCGACTGCGATAACGACCCGCTCGCCGGCCGCGGCGGCATAGTCGGCCGCGTCCCCGCGGCGGCGGGTCTCGACGACCTCGAAGCTCAGCTCGGTGCAAGCGGCGGCACAGCGCCGCCAGAAGCCGCGGGCTCCGCCGCTGCCCGCCGCCGGGTTGACGATGATCAGCGGGACCAGATCCGCCGCTCGCCGCCCTCCGCGCGCATCGGTCCGGTCTCGAGCCCACCGCCGAAGCGCTTCTTTCGATACGGCAGAAAGACCTTTAGGGCGACCCCTTCGCGATGCTCAACCTCGACCTGGATTGCGTCCGGTTCCTCGCCCCTGAGCCGGACGTCGGCCACAACCGCCGCACCCCGATTCTGTTCGGCCTTCGAACGCAGGCCTTCATACAGGATGTCGAGCACCTCGGTCGATGGCGGCCTCTCGGTCCCCGTGTACCCGGCGATCAGCGCAATTTGGCCCTCTCGCGACATGGCGACGCCGTAGGGAAAGAACTCGCCGTGCGTCGTCAATTGCTGCTTGGCAAACGGGAGCGCGGCGTTCAATAGGGCGTCCATGTCAGATTGGCACTCCGCCGACGCCGTGTCTCGCCAGGAGCTCACCGATCAATCATGCGCGATGCCAAGGATTCTCCGGGCGTTATCCACGTCGCGCGCCATTTGCTGCTGCAACGCCGGTACACTGGCAAACCGCTTTTCCGCGCGCAGCCGCTGCACCAACCAGACGGTGATCAGCCTCTCGTACAGGTCGCCGTCGAAGTCGAGGACGAAGGCCTCGACCGTGAGCGTGCTCCCGCCGAAGGTCGGCCGGAAGCCGATGCTGGTCGCGCCACCATACGTCTGGCCGTCGATGTCGACGCGCGATGCGTAGATGGCGTTCGGAGGGATCAGCTTGTTGGGGGCGATGCGCAGGTTCGCCGTGGGAAAGCCGAGCTGCCGCCCGCGCTTGGCGCCGTGCTCCACGATGGAGCGGATGACGTAATCGCGGCCGAGTAGTTGGGCGGCGGCCCGAACCTGGCCGAGCAGGACCAGCCGGCGGATGCGCGAGCTGCTGATGGGTTCTCGACCGCGTCGCACCGTGGGGGCGACCTCGACCGTGAAGCCGTGGCGCGCACCGAAACGGCGTAGGAAGGCGGAATCTGCGGCGTGAAGGGAATCACGACCACGTGGTCGAGGCCCATCTGGTCGAGCAACCAGGTCTTTTCATCGAGGGTGGTGAGATTCGGCGGGCAGTGATCCGGGTCGAGCACGCAGCGCGGATGTGGCTCGAAGGTGATCAGCACGCTGGCGGCACCGGCCTGGCGGGCACCGGCGACGAGCGTCTTCAGCAGCGCCTGATGGCCACGGTGAACGCCGTCGAAGGTGCCGATCGTCGCGTGGCTCGGTCCGAATGCGCCGGGCGCGGGAAAGCCGAAGGTGACCGCCGTCATGCCGAAAAGACCGCGCGCGGTTGGATCCGCCGCGTGGCGTCCGCCTCGCCCCATGCGACCAGCTCCCCGTCGGGACCAAGCAGCCGATACCTGCCGGGCGTCGCGTCCGGGGCCGGAATCGCTTGCCCACGACGAACCGCGGCGGCGCCGGCGGCATCGAGCGCGACGGCGGGCCAGCTGTTCAGGGGCAGGTCCATGGGCAACAGCCAGCGACTCCATCCCTCCCCCGCTTCGGCCAGCGTCGCCATCGGCACACCGTCGGCCAGCATCAGCGGCCCGATCGCGGTTCGGACAAGGCCGGAGAGATAGGCGCCGCTGCCCAACGCGGCGCCCAGGTCGCGGGCAAGGCTGCGGACGTACATCCCGCGGCCGGAGTTGACCTCGATGCGGCCGATACCCGCCGCCGGGTCGTAATCCAGAAGGTGGATGGAAAAAATCTCCACCACCCTCGCGTGCCGCTCCACCGCCTCGCCCCGTCGGGCCTTGCGGTAGAGCGCCTCACCGCCTTGCTTGAGCGCCGAATACACGGGGGGCATCTGTTCGATCCGACCCGTGAATGCCGGCAGAGCCGCCTCGATCCGCTCGCGGCTGATCGCCTGTGGGTCACCGGCGGGGGTGAGGGTGCCTTCGCGGTCGCCGGTGTCGGATGTGAAGCCGAACGTCACAGTGGCCAGGTACGTTTTCGGCCATGCGTGGACGAAGTCCGCGATCCGGGTCGCGCCATTGATCAGGATCGGCAGGACACCCGCGGCCGCCGGATCCAGGGTGCCGCCGTGGCCGGCCTTCCGGACGCCGGGGAGCCGGCGCAGCGCGCGGACAACGGCGAAGGACGACGGCCCCGCCGGCTTGTTGACGTTCAGGATGCCGGATGTCACCCGAGGTCGTTCATGCGCGCGCGGACTTCCGCGAGCACCCTGGCCTCCGCTTCCTTGAGCGGGAGCGCCAGCTCCAGGCCCGCCGCCCGCCGGTGGCCGCCACCGCCGAACCTGGCAGCGAGCTCGGCCGCGTCGACCTGATCACGGCTCCGAATGCTGACCTTGGTCAGGCGCGGGCCGGCCTCTTTGAAGAGGATGGCAAGCTCCTGGCCGCGGACGGTGTTGAGCTGATCGATCGCGCTGTCCGCCTGGTCCGTCGTCGCGCCACTGTCCCGCAGCCCGGCCTGGCTGATCGATCCCCAGACGAGGCGGTCGCCGAACTCGTAATGCAGCCCCTGCAAGATCCGGCCTTGCATCCGCAGCGACGAGGCCGGCCGGCTCTTAAAGAGGCCTCGAGCGATCATGACCGGGTCGGCCCCCAGCTGCGCCAGCTCAGCGGCGGCCCGCAGGGCGCGCGCCGAGGTGTTGTCGTGGCGGAATCCGCCGGTATCGGACAGGATCGTGGCGTAGAGGTTGGAGGCCGCCCCCGGCGGAATGTCGATTTTCCAGGCCTTGAGCAGGTCGTAGACGAGCTCGCCGGTGGAGGCGGCGTCGGTGAGCACCAGGTTGATGGTGCCGAAGCGCGCGTTCGAAACGTGGTGGTCGACGTTGACCACGACCAGGGCCTGTGTCACGACCGGCTCGTAGGTGCCGGCGCGGGAGGCATCGCTGGCGTCGAAGATGAAGACTGGCGTGCCGGCGGGTGGTGCCATGCGGTTGACGCGCTCGATGCCGGGCAGGAACCACCAGACGCCAGGTACAGGGGGCGACGAAAGCACCGGCACAGACTTTCCGATCGCCTCCAGCGCGAGGGCGAGCGCCAGCGCCGAGCCAAGCGTGTCGCCATCGGCATCTTTATGCGTGACCGCCGTCACGACCGGAGCGTCGTCGATCACCTGCCAGATCCGGGGCGCCAGCTCGGCGACCTCGGGGCGCGGTGGAGCGAGCTCAGCCGCCGGCGTTTGGTTCCCCTTCCTGAACTTCACGCAAAAGCTGGCTCACCCGGACGCTGTAAGCCACGCCCTCGTCGAGCTGAAAATGCAGGTCGGGAGCGAAGCGCAGGTTCGAAAGACGCAAACCCAGCTCGCGGCGGATGAAGCCTTTCGCGTGATCCAGGCCATCGATCGCCGCCTGGCGAGCATCGTCCTCGCCGACGACGCTCACCTTCACCGTGGCATTGCGGAGGTCGGGACTGAGCTTGACCTCGCTGATGGTGGCCATGCCGATTCGTGGATCTTTCAGGTCTCGAATGATGATCTGGCTGATTTCCTCGCGTAGCTGTGCGGCGACGCGTTCAACTCTATGAGTGCCCATGCCCTCATTGTATGAAGCCTCACAGTGGAAACCGTTCAGCGAAGGTCAGGGTGCGCGTCGAGCTCCTCCAGCACTGGTGCAAGCGCCTCCAGCGATGCCTCCGTGATGGGATCGATGACGAGTTGAATATGGCCGATACCCTCGCGCGCGTAGCCGCGCAGGCCATCCGCGATCATTTCCGGGGTTCCCTCCAGCGGCGTGACTTGCTGTGACGGATCAGCCTCGCGCCGGCCAGTGGCTCCTGGCAGGCGCACGAGCACGGCAACCGTACGTTGAATCTCGCTTGGTTTGCGTCCAGCCGCCACGCAGGCGGCGTCGACCTTGGCCCGCAGCGGCGTGACGCCTTCGGGCCGGTTGCCCGTCCAGCTGAACCACGCGTTCCACGCGTCAACGTAGGGAACCGTCAGCGCGAGCATGCGCTCACCCATGGAACCAACCATCAGCGGTGGGCCGCCCGGGCGCGGGCGCGGGACGAGCTCACAGTCACGAGCCGTATAGAACTCTCCTTCGAAATCGATGTGGCCTTTCCGCAAAAGCGTCCGGATGATGGTGAAGGCTTCGGCGAAGCGCGCCACACGCCGGTCGAAAGGAAAGCCGAAGGCACGATATTCGGTCTGGTTCCATCCCGCACCCAACCCGAGGATCAGACGTCCACCGCTGATCTCGTCGACAGTTCCGGCCAGCTTGGCCAGCATGGCCGGACTGTGGAAGCTGGTGCAGGCAACCAGTGGCCCGATCGCGATCCGGCTGGTCGATGCGGCGATGCCGGCCAGCATGGTCCACGCCTCCCACGGCCCGCGGGCGCCATAGACGTCATCGCGATACAGGAGATGGTCGCCGAGCCACACCGAGTCGAAACCCACCTGCTCGCCCAGTCGCGCCATCGCGGCGATTTCCGGCCAGCGGACTTCCCGCTCCACCTCGGGCAGCTGGAAGCCGACCTTGAGCGGGCGCGTCGGACTAGGCCTGCTTGACCTGGTAGGACTCGATGACGTCGCCTTGCTGGAAGTCCTGGTAGCCGTCGACCCGGATGCCGCACTCCAGCCCGGACAGCACCTCGTGGACGTCATCCTTGAAGCGCTTGAGGCCCGCGATCTGGCCCTCGTGGATGGCTTTGTTGTCGCGCAGGACCTTGGCGGTCGAGCCGCTCGTGATCTTGCCGTCCAGCACCCGCGAGCCGGCGATGATGCCGAGCTTCGGGATCTTGATGGGCGTGAGCACTTCGGCGCGGCCTTCCCAGACCTGGATGAATGTCGGCTCGTATAGGCCCTTGATGGCGCGTTCGATGTCGTTGGTGACGTTGTAGACGACGTCGTAACTGCGGATGTCGACCTTCTCCCGCTCGGCGGCTTTCTGAGCCAGTGCGTCGGACTTCACGTTGAACGCGATGACGAGCGCGTTCGAAACGGCCGCCAGCAGGATGTCCGACTCCGTCACCGTGCCGACGCCCTCGAAGACGATCTTGATCTGCACCTGCGGGTCCTGGATCTTCAGCAGGGAACCCTTGAGCGCTTCCACGGAACCATTGCTATCGGCCTTGAGAACGAGGTTGAGGTCCTTGACGGCCCCCTTCCCCACCTGTGCCGAGAGGTCGGCCAGGGTGACGCGGCGCGTCTGCGCCAGGGTGGCGACGCGGTACTGCTCGGCCCGCTGACTGGCAATGGTCCGGGCCACTTTCTCGCTGGAAACGACCTGGAAGATATCGCCCGCGGTGGGCACGTCGGGCAAGCCGGTGACGACGGCCGGCGTCGCCGGGCCGGCTTCCTTCATCTTGCGGCCACGGTCGTCGAGCAGCGCCCGCACCTTGCCGAAGATGTGGCCGACCACGAGGTTATCGCCGATCCGCAGCGTCCCACTCTGAACCAGCACGGTCGCGACCGGGCCGCGGCCTTTCTCCAGGTGAGCGTCGATCACGGTACCGGCGGCCAGCTTGGCCGGGTTGGCCTTCAAGTCCTGCAGGTCGGCAACCAGGAGGATCATCTCGAGCAGTTCAGGGATTCCCTTCTTCTGCTTGGCAGACACCGGGACCATGACGGTTTGCCCGCCCCATTCCTCAGGGACGAGGCCCTGCTCGGAGAGGCCCTGCTTGACCCGGTCCGGGTTGGCGCCTTCCTTGTCGATCTTGTTGATGGCGACGACGATTGGGACCTGTGCCGCCTTGGCGTGCGAGATCGCCTCGACCGTCTGTGGCATGACGCCGTCGTCTGCGGCGACCACCAGCACGGCGACGTCGGTGACCTGCGCGCCTCGAGCACGCATGGCGGTAAACGCCTCGTGGCCCGGCGTGTCCAGGAAGACGATGCGCCGGCCCTTCTCCTCGACCACGTAAGCGCCGATGCTCTGGGTGATCCCACCGGCTTCACCGGCGGCCACCTTGGTCTCGCGGACGGCGTCGAGCAGCGAGGTCTTGCCGTGGTCGACGTGGCCCATGACGGTGACCACCGGCGGCCGGACCTTCAGGTTCTCGGCCGCTTCGCCATCCACGCTGAAGAGTTCCGAGCGGGTGGTCAGCTTGACCTGGGTTCCCTCGCCTTCCCCGACGACCTCTTCGGCGATCGCCGAATCCATCGCCATCGGGCTGGCCTGGACCCCGAAGCTATCGGCGACGATAGCCGCGGTGTCGAAATCGATCTGCTGGTTGATGTTCGCCATCACGCCGTTCTTCATCAACTCTTTGATGATGTCGACCGTCTTGACGTCGAGGTACTCCGCCAGCTCCTTGACCGAGAGCGTTGGCGGGAGCTGGACCTTACCCTCGGCAACCGCCTTCTTGGCCTCGGTGGCTTGGCCGGCTGCGAACTGGGTGCGCACCGACGCCTCCTGTTCCGGCGTCAGCACCGCCATGGCATGGCGTGGGGCGTGGCGCATCGGGCGCAGGAAATCGAGGATATCCCGGGCCTCGACGCCGAGATCCCGAGCGAGCTGTTGAACCTTGATGCCGCGAGTTGTTGTA
>VBFX01000054.1 GCA_005889395.1 Chloroflexota bacterium | reverse complement strand
GTATTCGGGCGGCTGGGACAATGCCGCCGGCAACACGGCCAGCCAGTGGTACACGAACGGCTCCGGGCCGACATGCGCCGATCCGCATCATTACTCGATACCGGTTAACGCGACCTATCCCAATTGCCCGGACCAGCTGTTCATGTTCCACCACCAGCCGCTGAATTACTTTGCCAACTACGCCCCCGGGACGACGGCGCGTGCCCAGCACCTGCGGGACGAGGGGGAATTCGTGCAGCTCGCCGCGTCGTCGACCAACCAGCAGTGCAACCTCAAGTCCGTGAGCTTCGTCAAGCCTATCGGCGAGCAGAACGAGCATCCCGGGTATACGAGTGAGAATCCCGGCAGCGAGCATCTGGTCCAGCTGCTTCAGGCGATCGAGGGCAGTGCGTGCAGGAGGGACACTATGGTCGTGGTGACTTACGACGAATTCGGCGGCCAGTGGGACCACGTCACGCCGCCGGGCCAGGGTGGGGCCGCTGGCCCGCACGATCAGTGGGGTCCCGGAACCCGAATCCCGGCGTTGATCATCGCGCCCCGCTTGCCGGGCGACTTCGTGGTCGATAGCACCCAGCACGACACGACGTCCATCCTTGCGACGATCGAGCACCGCTTCGGTCTCGCTCCACTGAGCGCACGCGATGCTGCGGTGATCGATCTCTCCACCGTGTTCCGCGCGCGAGCGGTCGAAGACTAGGCAGCTCGGATCTTCGCGTAAGGGGCCGGATCGTCCGGCCCCTTAGACGTTCTCAGGCAGTTGCGACGGTGGGCCGCCGCACGGCGACCATGTTGTGGACGACCTGCACGCCAGGCACTTGACTGGCCACGGATTCGATTCTCCCCACGGCTGCCCGGTCCGGCGCCAGGCCGGTAATGTCAACGGCGCCAAGGTGCGCACTCACCTGCACCTCNNNNGTGCCATCTCGTCGTCCGTGATGAGCTTGCGATCGACTTGCATGACGCCCGGCACCGATCTGATGACGCGCGCGACCCGTTCCGCCTCTGATTGGTCCACCACGTAGCCTCGAAGCGTCACGACCTGGTCCTGGACCTCGATCGTGACGGATCGCTGAAGGGCCCGCAGCGCCGGGTCGGACATCAGCTGATCCGTGAACGCCTGCTTGATGTCCCAATCGGTTGCAAAGGTGGGCAGTCTCGCCCACTCCCCTTTCGGAAGATCGCTGACGATGCCGTTCGGACCGGCCTCCCGCACTCGCTCGATCGGGAGCAGGCGAAGGTCGGGCTTGCCGCGACCGGCGACCACCAGCCCTGTCACGGTGGCCGAAGCTCGGTCAAAGCACACGAGGCGGAGACGACCGAGGCGCTTGCCATCGGCGCTTCTCACCACCATGTCTCGACGCAGGCTTACCGCATCCGTACTGGATCCGTCGGGTGACTCACTCCACCCCTCGGTCAGGTGCACCACCCGGCCATCGGCCGACAGGATCGCGTTGGATGGAACCTGCCGCTCTTCCAAACCGAGTCCCGTCGACAGTTCGAGATCCTGCAGCCGGCGGTTCTCGGGACGAAGCTGCACCCCCCGCACCGTTCCGCGAACGTTGCCCAGTACCTCCGCGTCGCCTCCGAGCAAGATCTCGTCACGGTGACCGCTCACGCCGGCAAGAGGAGCGCCGGCCGGCGGTCAGGTCCATGACTGCAGGGAATTATGACCGAGATCAGGGCGCCAGGATCGCCGTGAGGAAGTGGATGATGAGCCACGCGCTCGTCATCGCCGTTGCGAGGTCGGCTTGCGCCGCGCTGGTTTCGACGACGTCGAAGCCCACGATCTGACCCTTGGTCGCGATCGTGGCGAGCAGCTCGCGCAGTTGCCGATACGCGATGCCGCCCGGCTCGGGCAGGGTCGTGCCGGGGACCAGGCCGCTGTCCAGGACGTCGATGTCGATCGACACGTAGAGCTTCTCCGCCGGCTGCACCAGCCGGTCGACCACCCCGCGAGGTCCTTCGTCGAGGATCGCCCGGGTTGATGCGAAGCCGACCCCGAGTCGCTTCATGTCCTCGTACTGATCGCGATCGACCGATCGCAGGCCGAGCGCGGTGAAGCGCTTCGTCGTGGGCAACTCGAACAATCGACGGAGCTGGCTTCCGTGCTGCAGCTTGGAGCCATATATCGAGTCAGCGAAATCCGGATGCGCGTCGATGTGCACGACGTCGACCATCTGGTGAGCCTCGGCCACGCCGCGGCCCACCGGGAAGCTGATCGAGTGGTCGCCGCCAACCGCCACCACCATGGCGCCTCGCTCGGCGATCTTGCGCGCCGCCGCCGTGGTGCGCGCCTGGCTGAGGGACATATCGCCCCCGGCGATGAGAACGTCCCCGCAATCCGCGAGCCGGACGCCTTCCAGGTAATGGCGCTCGGTCTCGATGTCGAACCAACCGGCGCTGGCGCCATCCGGGCGGGTTTCGCGGAGCCTGGTGCGCGTTTCGCGAACGAGACGCGGTCCCGCGAAGGCACCCGACCGGATGAACGGAATGATGACCCCCTGGTCGGTCGGCACGCCCAGGAAGGCAACTCGGGCGTCGAGCCGGTCCAGGTCATCGACCGCGGGGGCGCCGAAGAACGTCCGGGTCGCAGGCCGGGTCAGTGGGCCGACTGGCTGTTCCGCATCCCCCGGCATCCCAACCTCCTCGCACGCCGCTCGCCCGAAAACTGGTCTTGCCAGTGCGTCTGCATCATGGTATAACCGTCCACGATGCGGACGCAACCCTGAGGGGTTGGTTGCGGCCACCGTGCGATGGCTCGTTGAGGGAGGAGATTCTCATGAAGCGACCGTTAATGGTCATGCCGTCGGTTCTGCTCGGGTTGGCGCTCGTGCTCGTCGGCTGCGGTGGCACCAGCACGTCATCGGGAACATCCTCAAAGGTATCGGTGACGCCTCCAACGAGCCTGATCAAGTCCGGCACGCTCACAGACTGCGTCGACATCGAGTACTCGCCCATGGAGTTCTTCTCCTCGGCGAGCGTGACCGACCCCAACCAGGCGATAGGTTTCGACGTCGAAGGCGCGCGTGCCGTGGCCAAGGCTTTCGGCCTCCAGCTCCAGATCAAGAACACCGGCTTCGACGCCCTGATCCCGGACCTGACGGCCGGCCGTTGCGACATCGTCTGGACCGCGCTCTTCGTTTCGCAAAAGCGGCTCGCCGTCGCCGATGCCGTACCCTACATGGCGACCGGCCACGTGGTCATGGTTCCTAAGGGCAACCCGAAGAACATCAAGACGCTCGACGACCTCTGCGGCAAGAAGGTGTCGATCCAGACCGGCGGCGTCGTGGAACAGCGGATCAATGAGCAGAACAAGGCCTGCACCGACGCCGGAAAACCGGCCATCCAGAGCGCCGGCTATCCCAAGGTGGCCGACGAGTTCCAGCAGATCGTGGTCGGCCGCGTGGATGCGGTCTGGGAGACGGACACCGCCGTCTCGGACTGGATGATCAAGTACCCGGGCAAGTACGAGGTCGGCTACGCGGCGCCAAAGACGGACTCCTACGGGATCTATTTCCAGAAAAACAAACCGGATCTGCAGACGGCGCTCTCGGCCGCCCTGAAGGCGCTCAAGGGCGACGGAACGCTGAGCACGCTCGCCAGGAAATACCAGATGGACCCGGTGGTGCTGGACGTCATCAAGTAGGCGTTGACGGCCAGGGCTGGCCATTCCCGTGAGGGCTTAGCGTGGATTTCAAGCCGTCGGTCTTCTTCGAAGCGCTGACGTCGCCGGCATTCATCGACGGCGTCAGGATCACGATCACGCTCACCGTGGTCGCCATGGCCTTTGGCCTGGCGCTCGGTCTGGTCGTCGCCCTCCTTCGCGCCAGCCCGTGGGCGCCGCTGCGCGCCGTGGCCTGGGGATACATCTGGGTCTTTCGCGCCATTCCGGCCCTGGTCTGGCTCCTCTTCGTGTGGGATGCGCTGCCACAGCTCGTCCCCGCGTTCAAGGGTGACTGGTTTTCGGCCTTCGCGGCCGCCACCATTGCGCTGGCGATGAATGAAGCCGCCTATGCCGCGGAGGTCTTCCGTGGAGGCCTGCTGTCGATTGATGAGGGCCAACAGCTCGCCGCCCGTGCGCTTGGCATGCCGCCCTCCAAGGTGTTCACCAAGGTGATCGCGCCGCAGCTGATCCGGGTCACAATCCCGCCCCTCTCCAACGACTTCATCACCATGCTCAAGCTCACCAGCCTTGCCAGCGTCATCTCTCTGCAGGAGCTGCTGGCGCGGACACAGACCCTGGTTGCGTCCACCTTCCGATTCGTCGAGTATTTCTCGGCCGCGGCGATCTACTACCTGGTGCTTGTCAGCATCTTCATGGTCATCCAGGCACAGCTCGAGCGCCGCTTCGTCTGGATCTCGCGGCAGCCGGCCGGAACCTCCGCCCTCAGTCGCGTGCGACAGCTGGCGGCGCTTCGATGAGCGAGCCGCCGCTCGGACATCTCCTCGACGCCGGACTGCTGGGTGAGCCGGTTGCGGCGTCACGGGAAGGCACGTCGGAGTACGTCCTCGAAGCGGTCGACCTGCGCAAGCGTTACGGTCACAACGAGGTGCTACGCGGAGTGACCTTCGGGGTGCACCGGGGTGACGTCAAGGCCGTCCTCGGCCCGTCGGGGTCGGGCAAGAGCACGATGCTTCGCTGCCTCGCGCTCCTGGAACCGATCGACGCCGGGGAGGTCCGGCTGGAAGGCCGCCGTATCGGTGTGCGCGAGTCAGGTGGCCGTCTGGTCTCGCTTCCCGAGCGAGTCCTGGCGAAGGAACGGTCGGAGATCGGCATGGTCTTTCAGCGCTTCAACCTCTTTCCCCACCTGACCGCGTTGGGGAACGTCATGATCGGCCTCACCGAGGTGCGGGGCCGCTCCAAGGCCGAGGCGCGCGAGATCGCGCAAACGATGATCGCCCGTGTCGGTCTCGCCGAGCGGGCATCGTTCTATCTCGGCGAGTTATCCGGTGGCCAGCAACAGCGGGTCGCGATCGCGCGCGCCCTGGTGATGAATCCCAAGGTCATGCTCTTCGACGAGCCGACCTCACGAGGTTGGTTTCGCCAAGCGTGTCGCCGACCGCGTGATCATGATGGACGGTGGCGCCATCATCGAAGACGCCCCGCCCGCCGAGTTCTTCGGCAACCCGCAGCATGAACGGACACGGAAATTCCTGGAGGCGGTGCATTGAAGGCTGCCCGGACCGAGACTCATGTCGGGAACGGCACGGCCGTGCCCTATGTCCGCGTCATCGGCAAAGCGGTCGCCGCCCTCGATGCCTTCCTCGACGGCAGCGCCGAGCTGACCTCGACGGAGCTGGCACGCCGGCTCGGCATGAGCCGCTCGACGGTGCATCGTCTGCTGACGACCATGGAGCGTCACCGGCTCGTCGACCGCACGGAAACGGGCGCCTATGGGCTCGGCATCCACCTCTTCCGGCTCGGTAGCGCGGTTCCGGTCCGGGCGCTGCTCGGCCGGCTGGCGGAGCCGGCCCTGTCGGCCCTCGCCGAGCGATTTGCGGTCTCGACCTATCTCTCGGTTCGCGATGGTGAGCGGGCACTGTGCATCGCTCGCATCGATCGAGGCCCGGTGAAGACGACGACCTACCAGGTCGGCGAGACCCTCTCCCTACACCTCGGCGCCGGTCCGAACATTCTCCTCTCTGAGCTGCCCGCGGCCGAACTCGATCGGATCCTCGAGCGGCCACTGCTGGCGATGACGCCGCGCACGACCGTTGACCCGGGCGCCATCCGGTCCCGCCTGGCCATGATTCGCGAGACCGGCCTGGCATACGCACCGGATGACGTCGAGGTTGGCCTGGCGGCGATGGGGGTGCCGGTGCGCGATCGGGCCGGTGAGCTGGTTGCGGCGGTGAGTGTTGTGGCGCTGACGCCCTGGTTCAGCGGCGAGCACTACGCCGCCATCGCGACGGGCCTGCGCGAAACGGCGGCCGCGGTCGAGGCCGAGCTCGGCCCGAAAGCGGTGTCGGCCTGACGCGCGCAGCGGACCGCCGCGGCCCAAAACCGATCGTGTTCAGCGGCGGCCCGATCCTGACCATGGCGGATCCGCTCCGCGTGGACGCGCTAACGGTCCAGGGCGATCGAATCGTCTGGGCGGGCACGCTCCAGGAGTGCCGCGCCTCCGCTGGGAGTGACCGCGAGGAGCACGATCTGGCGGGCCGGACACTCATGCCCGGCTTCGTCGACGCGCACTGTCACCCACTCATGCTCGGCCAGACGCAGTCCTGGGTGGACATCGGCCCACGCGTCGCCCCGTCGATCGACGAGCTCGTCGCGCTGCTCGCCGAGCACGCACGCCGTATGCCGCAGGGTGCTCCGCTGCGCGCCTTCGGCTATGACTACCGCCGCCTGGCGGAGCGCCGCCAGCCACTCGCCCCGCAAACGCCGACCCCGGCGGGCGGCGAGATCGGTCGCAATCCGGACGGCACGCCCAACGGGCTGCTCTGGGACTCGGCGTGCGACCTGCTCACCGGTGTCAATGGGGTCAAGATTCGCAACCACGGTCCCAACATCCATCTGCCGGAGCCGGCGGAGGTTGCCGCCCGTCAGCTCGATCGCGCGTTGCATCAGTTTCTTCGAGCCGGGGTCACCACGGTCGTCGATGCGCAGGTCAGCCGGCGCGAGGCGGAAGCCTACATCGCCGCGCGCGACGCCGGCCGCCTCGACGTACGAGTGAACATGATGGTGATCTCGGCCTTCCTCGACGAGGCGCTGCAGCTCGGCCTGGTCGGTCGCCTGGGAGACGACTGGCTCGCGTTCAGCGGCATCAAGCTGTATGCCGATGGCGCGCTCGGCGGGTTGACCGCCTATTTTCCCGAAGGCTATGCGGCCGAACCCGACAACCACGGCGTCCTCTATCACGAGCCCGGAGAGTTCAGCGCGCTGATGGGACGCGCGCATCGCGCCGGGCTGCAGACCGGCACCCATGCACAGTCTCCGGCCGCGATCGCCATCGTGCTCGACGCAGTCGAAGCTGCCCAGCGTGAATCGCCCCGGCCGGACATGAGGCACGCGATCGAGCACTCCGGCCTGGCGACAGACGACCAGATTGCGCGCATGGCACGAGCCGGCATCGTCCCGGTCACGCAGCCTCAGCACCACCTGCAGTTCGGAGACGGTGTCGTCCGAACGGTCGGCCCCCAGATGGCCCAAGCCCTGAACCCAATCGGGCATTACGCTCGAGCCGGGATCCCGGTCGTGCTCTCGTCGGATGCGCCGGTGGCATTCCCGCGCCCGCTCGAGGCGGTGCAGGCGGCGGTCGAGCGGCGAACCGTGGGAGGCACGGTTCTCGGTGGGCCCGATCTCTGCGTCGACCTCCTGACCGCGCTCCGCGGCTACACGATTGGCGGCGCTTACCGCGCCCACCAGGAGCATCGTGTCGGGTCGCTCGAGCCGGGCAAGCTGGCGGATTTCGCCATCCTCGCTGCGGACCCGACCGCCGTTCCAGTCCGTGAGCTCAGCGCGATCGCCGTCGAAGAGACGTGGGTCGGGGGCCAGCCAATCGACGCGCCGGAAAGCGGGCCGTCCGGGTGACCTCGATGAAAGACGACGTCGTTGACGTCGTGATCGTGGGCGCTGGGCAGGCTGGGCTTTCCTTGAGTCACGAACTCGCCGCCGCCGGCGCTGACCACGTCGTTCTCGAGCGGGGCCGGGTCGGCGAGACGTGGCGTGGGCGCTGGGACAGCTTTTGCCTTGTCATTCCGAACTGGACGGTCCAATTGCCCGGTGGACGCTACCGCGGAGACGATCCTGACGGATTCATGCCGAAGAAGGAGATCGTCAGTCACCTCGTCGCCTACGCGGAGAGCTTTCGGGCGCCGGTGCGCGAAGGTGTGACGGTGACCAGCCTGGAGCTTGGGGAGGATGGATCCTTTCGACTCCGAACTTCATCGGGTGAGCTTCTAGCGAGAAACGTTGTCCTTGCCTCGGGCGGGTATCAGAAACCGTATCGACCAGCCGCGGCCGCTCAGCTTCCGGCGTCAGTCCAGGTCATCGACGCTGAGGACTACGCCAACCCGACCGTGCTTCCGCCAGGGAACGTGCTCGTCGTGGGCAGCGGCCAGACAGGATGCCAGCTCGCGGAAGAGCTCTCTGTGGCCGGGCGCGGCGTTTCCCTTGCGTGCGGACGCGCTCCATGGATCCCGCGTCGAATCGAGGGTCGCGACACGATCGCCTGGCTCAACGAGACGCCCTGGTTCGAAATCAGGCTGAGCGATCTGCCGAGCCCAGCGGCACGACTGCTGGCCAATCCACAGATGAGCGGGCGCCACGGAGGTCACGACCTGAACTACCGAACGTTGCAGGCGCAAGGGGTCCGGCTGCTGGGCCGCTTCATCGGCGCGACCGACGGTCGGGCGCACTTTGCGCGTGACCTCGCAGAGTCGGTGGCCTTTGGCGACGCCCGCTATGCCGACGTCTGCGAGGTCATCCGAAAGACCTGTGCCGCCCGCTCCGTCCGCGCTCCCGAGATGCCGCCCCCGCCGGCGTTCGTGGCCGATGGCCCGGAGAGTGTGGCGCTGAGCGACATCGGCGCCGTCATCTTTACCTCGGGCTTCCGGCCCGATTACACGAGTTGGGTGAGGTTTCCGCAGGCCTTCGACGAGGGCGGTTTCCCGATCCAACAGGACGGCTCCAGCGGGGTCGTCCCTGGACTGCATTTCATGGGTGTGCATTTTCAGCGTAAGCGCAAGTCCGCGACCTTCCTCGGTGCCGCCGAGGACGCGACGGTCCTGGCCGAGACCTTATCGGCCCGCTAGTGACGAGGGCGGCGACATGGGCCCTCGGGTTGGCCTACGCCGTCGCCTGGGCCATTGCCGGCTGGCTCTGGAACGGGCCGCCGAGTGACCTCGACAACTTCTTTTTGCCGGCGGTGCGGATCGTGTTGAGCGGCCATCCGCTGCTGATCTACACGGTGCGCTACCAGGGGATCATCGCGAATGACAACGGCCCGTTGGGCCTGGTCCCCCTTACAGCCGTAGCTGCCGTGGTATCCCAGCTCGGCTGGCTGAACGACGAGCGGCTGCGTCGGATGCTGATCATGGGCGCGTTTTCGATCTTTTCGCTGTTGATGGCGCGTGAAGCGGTTGACGCCATCGATCGACTTCGGGGTGCGACCCTCCGCGGACTGCCGCGCCTGCTGGCGTACGGCGTCTTTGCCGCCTCTCCGACGCTGGTGAACGCTGTGCTCGGTTACGGGCACGTCGAGCAACCGATGACGGTCTGGCTGGTGCTTCTCGCCGTCCGTCTCCTCGCCCGCGGCCGGTCCGCGGGCGCCGGGATCGGTTTCGGACTCGCAATCCTGACGCGGAGTCTCGCCGCTCTCCCCGTCATCCCACTGGGTCTGCTGCTGCTCGTCAGGGGCCGATGGCGGGCTTTAGTCGTGCTGGGTGGAAGCGCCGCCCTCACCATCGCTTTCGGGTTATTGCCGTTCCTGCTTGCCGATCGATCGGACACGATTTATTCGCTCGTCACGCATCGCGCCCAGCTGCCGGTGGGAGGCGGATCTTTCTGGCAGCTCGTCGTCGGGACGCCCTATCAGTGGCTCCCTCAGCGTTGGGACGTTCTGTTCGTCCTCGGGCTGGTGCTGTTGCTCAGCCTCACCGTCATCGCTGGTCGGCGGGATCTCGAGCCCTCATCGCCAGATATCTACGGACTCCTGGCGTTGACGGGCCTGGCCCTGCCTCTCTTGGCCAAGAGCGTGTGGCCATACTATTTTCTCGACGCCTACATTTTCGGCACCGTCTGGTGGCTCGGACAGGCCGAACCGCTGGCGCTTCGGAGCCGGCTCGTTGGAGTTACGGTCCCCCTCGTCGCGGTCCTCGGCACGCTGCTGACGGAGTACGAGATGCCGGCGAGCGCCGTGGGCGTACGGCTTTTTGAGGGTTTGGCCATGGGCGTGATCCTTTCTGTCTTTGTCGCCGTTCTGGCCATCCGACTCCTGCGCACGCCCATTAGAGTCTGACTGGATGTGGCAGGTCGCCCCGGCCGGTGATCGGGCGTTGCTCGTTACCGTGGGTCGCACCATCGATCCCTCGCTGCTGGGCCAGGTGCTGGCACTCGACAAGGCGCTTGCCGGTCGCCGTCTCAGCGGGCTGATCAGCACCGTGCCCGCCTACGCGTCGCTGCTCTGCCACTACGACCCGGGCGTCACGGACGCGGCTCGCCTGGAGGCGAGCATCATGAAGCTCGAGGGCCACGTCGATACCGCGATGGCGCTCGGATCCGTCGTCGATGTCCCCACGCGATACGACGGACCGGACCTGGCCAGGGTAGTGGTGGAGACGAACCTGACGCCGGCGGGCGTGATCGAGATGCATGCGGGGCGGGAGTACCTCGTCTACTGCGTCGGGTTTGCCCCCGGTTTCACCTATTGCGGCGCGCTGCCCGATCAACTTTCCGTACCACGCCTGGCCTCGCCGCGACTGCGGGTATCCGCGGGATCGATCGGGATCGCCGGACGGCAAACGGGAATCTATGCCGTCGAGAGCCCCGGCGGGTGGAATCTCATCGGCCGAACCGCCCTGCGACTCTTCGACCCGGCGGCCGATCCGCCGGCGCGCTTCAAGCCCGGCGACCGGCTGCGATTCATCCCGACGTCGTGATCGAGGTGGTCGACGCCCGCCGCTGGACCACCGTCCAGGATCGCGGACGGCCGGGTCTGGAGCGCTTCGGCATTCCACCAGGTGGTGCGGCCGACTGGTTCGCGGCGGCGGTCGCGAATCGAATCGTCGGGAACCGGGAGGACGCCGCGCTGCTCGAATGTACGGCCGCGGGTCCCACGCTCCGGTTCGATACTGACGCGGTCATCGCCGTGACGGGCGGTCACGCCGCCGGGGGGACAAGTTGGCAACAGGTACGGATGGCTTCTGGCTCCAGCCTCGCCGTCGGCGCAATAGCGCCAGGGCTGCGAACGTACATCGCCATTCGGGGTGGCATCGACGTGCCGCTCGTTCTCGGCAGCCGGTCCTTCTGCCAGCGCGGGACCTTCGGCGGTGGGTTCGGGCGGCCTTTACAACGCGGCGATCGACTTGCGGTCGCACGGCTGGGCGAGCACCAGCCGTTGGCCGCGCCGTGGCCGGAATCCCATCGCCTCCCAGTACGCGGCCCATGGGAGGTCCGCATCATCGCCGGCCCGCAGCAGGATGCGTTTGTGGAGGACGCGCTCCAGCGGCTCACCGCAACGGCCTGTCGTGTCACGCCCGAGATCGACCGCATGGGCCTGCGCCTGGCGACGCCCGGACTGCGGCTGCAACCCCGTGAGATCGTGACTGTGCCCATGACCGCCGGCGCCATCCAGGTCACCCCGTCAGGCGGATTGATCGTCCTCCACGTCGATCACCAATCGACCGGCGGATACCCGGCGATCGCCACCGTCATCAATGCCGATCTTCCGCTGCTGGCGCAAGCTCGTCCCGGGGATACCGTGCGCTTCCGAAGCGTCGACCACGCCGAGGCGACTCGAGCCCACCGGCGGCTGACCGGCTGGCTGGAGCTCGACCCGTAAGCCGATACTATTTTCGCCGGGCCGCAGCTGAGGAAAGGAGGCGTCGATGCTCAATCATGTCGTGGACCGATTCATCGACCGTCAGCGCTGGCTGGAGCCGGTCGCCGATGTCCTCCAGAAGGTTGTGGCCGGCAGCTACAAACTCCTCGGCAGCCCCGGCAGATCGCTCAAGACGTTCATGCACGGCACCTGGCTGGGCCATCCCCTCCATCCCGTGCTCACCGACATCCCCATCGGCGCCTGGACGATCGCCATCCTCTTCGACCTGAGCTATCTCATCGAACGCAGCCACGGCTGGGTCTCGGCCGCCGACGTCACGATTTTCGTCGGCCTGCTGGGGGCCATTGCCAGCGCCGTCGCCGGCTACACCGACTGGAGTGACACCTTCGACCGCGAGCGCCGCGTGGGCGTCGCCCATGGTCTGCTCAACACCGTCGTCATCCTTCTCTACCTGGTCTCATTCATCCTTCGGGTTGGCGGCGGCAGCCGCGTGCTCGCCATCCTGCTGGCATACGCCGGCTACCTGATCCTCCTGACCGCCGCGTTTCTCGGCGGCGATCTTGTCTTCGGCATCGGCACCGGCGTCAACCACCACGCGTGGCAGGAGGTGCCGACCAAGTTCACCAAGGTGCTGCTCGAGGGCCGGCTCACGGACGGCATGCTGGTCAAGGCCATGGCGGGCGACACCCCCGTCCTCCTCTACAAGAAAGGCGAAACCGTGTGCGCTATCAGCGAAACCTGTTCGCACGCCGGCGGCCCGCTTTCGGAGGGGGAGCTGGACGGCCACATCGTTCAATGCCCATGGCACGCTTCACGTTTCGACGTCTGCACCGGCCAGGTGAAGGGTGGACCTGCCACGATCAGCCAGGTGCGCTACGAGGTCCGCCGACAGAATGGGCAGATCGAGGTCCGCCGGTCGGCGGACACCCTCCAGCCGAACTGATGGCAGACGACGAGCCACGTCCGACGGTCGGCGGCTTACGCGACGATGACCTCGAAGGCCGCGATTGGGAGCGCGTCCGACCGCGGCGCATCAGCGACGCCGACTGGAAACGCTACGAGGGCTACATGGGTGAGATCCTTCACGCTCTCGGCATGTCGCTGAACACGCCGGGCACCTTAAAGACGCCGATGCGTTACCTGCGTGCGATGTTCGATTCGACCGAGGGTTATGAGGGTGACGACAAGCTGGTCACAGCCTTTCCGACCGAGTGCTATGGGGGTCCCGACTGTGAGCTCAGCCAGGTCATCGACGGACCGATTCCCTTTTACGCGCTCTGCGAGCACCACGCCTTTCCGTTCTTCGGCCACGCCTACCTCGGCTACGTCGCCCACGAGCACATCATCGGCATCTCCAAGCTCACCCGCCTGGTGCGCCTCTTCGCGCGACGGTTCACCGTGCAGGAGCGGATGGGGCGAGAGATCACCGAGGCCCTCTCCCGCATCCTCCAGGCTCACGGCGTCGCCGTTTACCTCGAGGCGGTCCATCTCTGCACACAGATGCGCGGCGTCCGCGAATCGGAATCGACAACCAGAACGACCTTCTGGCGTGGGAACTACGAGTCAAACATCGAGCTTCGTGAGGAGTTCTTGGGCATCGCGCGGTCACGCGCCAACGGGCATCTTTCCTGAAACCGCTCAGCCGGCTGTTCGAGGCACCCGATCTTCCTGATCGCTCGCTGCACCCTGAGCTGGCCGAGCTGTATGACGGCGGGTTGGCGATCCCGGAAGGTCATGTGTATGCGAACTTCGTCAGCTCCATCGATGGGATCGTGGCGCTCGAAGCTGGCACCGCGCCGTCGGGCGGGATCATCAGCGGACGCAATGAGGCGGATCGTTTCGTGATGGGGCTGCTGCGCGCCTTTGCTGACGCCGTGCTGGTTGGTGCCGGTACGGTTCGCGCGGAAGGTGGA
>VBFX01000053.1 GCA_005889395.1 Chloroflexota bacterium | reverse complement strand
CCGGTGGCGCTACCCGGTGGCGCTTCTAAATGGCTGACCCTGAGATTCCTGGCATCCGCCTGCGGCGAGCCGAACCAAGCGATGCTCAAGCGATCGGCGTGGTCTTCGACGCGGCGGTTCGTGTGGGGTGGACCTATCTGGGGGAGCTTGCCAGCCGGCCCATGTTCACAGCAGCCGAGTGGGACAAGGACGTTGCGGACCATGCGCCACCGAACCTAATGCTTGTCGCGACTGACGAGGGCGGTCTCATCGTCGGCTTTACGGCCGTCCATCCGCAAGACTGCGAGATGTACCTGCTCTTCGTCGACCCGGCTGCGGCGGGCCGCGGCGTTGGACGGATGCTCCTCGCTGCGGCCGACGATGCCCTTCGCGCCGCGGGTTGCAAGGAGGCCTTCCTCTACACCCACGAGCAGAACTCGCGCGCGTTGCATGTCTACGCCAGTGCCGGCTACCGCCCGGACGGAACGGTACGGGAGTCGGACTTCCGCGGGACGACGCTGCGAGAGCTGCGCCTGGTCAAGCACCTCTAGGAAACGACACGTGATCAGGGCGGAGTCCGGCTCTTGACAACCTGAAAACTAACGCCTAGAACAGCGAGGGGTGGCCAACGTCACGCACGGAAGGAGGACATGACATGTCGGAGAAGAACAAGGCACTC
Organism: Chloroflexota bacterium; assembly: GCA_005889395.1. GTDB lineage: Bacteria > Chloroflexota > Dormibacteria > CF-121 > CF-121 > CF-13. Next base: position 12,479 of record VBFX01000053.1, on the reverse strand, counting down.
GTCGCACGCATCCCTTTGGAAGCGTTCAACCAGGGCAAGCTCGAGGTCATCGATGAGGTAATCGCGGATAACTCCGTCGAGCACTCGCCTGTGCCGCCGGGGATGCCGACCGGAAAGGAAGGACTTAAGGCCTTGATCAAGGCCCTGCGTAGCGCCTTTCCAGATTACAAGGTCACGATCGATCTTCAAGTCGCCGAAGGCGACCTGGTGGTGCAGCGTGCTACGACCACGGGCACGATGAAGGGCGAATTTGCCGGAATGCCTCCGAGCGGCAAGAAGGCGACATGGGAGGCGATCCACATCACCCGGGTCAAAGACGGCAAGATCGTCGAGCACTGGGCAGTGCAGGACCAGCTCGGCATGCTGCAGCAGCTGGGCTTCAGCCCGACGCCGGAGGCAGCGGCCGCGCGCTAACCGCCGCGTTCACGTCCGTGAGATAGGGCATTGCTTCTGAGCAGGGGACCTGGCTGGCGACATAGGCCCCTGCCCAGTTCGCGCGCCGGACGGCGCTTTCCAACTCGATCCCGCGAAGGAGACCGTGCGTGACCGACGCCAGAAAGGCGTCGCCGGCGCCCAGGCCCACGCGCGGTCCGAGCGTGCGCAGGCTGGCGATCCCCTGCCGAGGGCCATCGACGCCGGTCGCGGCGCGGACTTCGTCTTCGTTCCCCACGACGATGTCGGCGCGCGGCAGGGCGGCGCGGACGGCGCGCTGGTATGCGTCGGCCCCAGACCAGAACGTCGGACGGTAGTCCAGGTCGAAGATCGTCGTGTGCCGGTGGCCCTCCAGGGCCGCCATGTGCGCCGCGCGGCTCTTGTCGCGCGCCAGGCCCGTGCCCGAGGCGAGCAGGATTGGCGCGTCGGCGACCGCGTCCAGATCGAAGTCCTCCCTCGTTAACTCCCAGTCCGGGCAGGTCGGCGTTCGGTAGAAGAGCAGCGGGAAGCGATCCGGGGGCCAGATCTCGCAGAAGACGACGGGGGTGTTGAGGGTCTGATCGATCCGGAGCCAGCCCGTGTCCACACCCTCGCCGCTGAGAAAGTCGCGGATGAATTCGCCGTGCCCATCGTCGCCGAGCTTGCTGACGATGGCGGTGCGCACCTGCAATCGAGCCAGGCCCGTGGAGACGTTGCCGGCGAAGCCGCCGACGTATCGGACGTAGTTCCGCTGCTCGCGCAATGGCGTCCGGATCTGTGCCGGGTAGATGTCCGCGCTGAGCCGGCCCATGACGACGACCTCGGGGCCATCGCTCATGTTTTTTTCCAGTCCATCAACCATTCATGGTCCGGGTCTGTGGTGAAGAGCCATTCGCGGACCGCACCGGCCATCGCGTTCAAGTAGTAGCAGTCGTAGCCGGGCGCGGCGGAGACGACGTGATAGCCACGGGGGACGAGGACGAGGTCGTCGTGGCGAGCGCGGATCGCGACGTTCAGGTCGCTTGATTTCGTGTAGATGCCCTGGAAGGCGAAGCCCTGCTCCGGAGTGAACCGGTAGTAATAAAGCTCCTCGAGGGCGCGCTCGACGCCCGCCTTGTCCTCGTCGTGCTTGTGGGGCGGATAGGTCGACCAGTGACCCGCCGGCGTCAGGACTTCGACAAGAAGCAGCCGCGCCGCGGGGTCCTTCTCCGAAAGGATCCAGTGGATGCGCCGCTCGGTGACGCCCTTCCCGCGGATTTCGACGCGTACATCGTCGGGTCGGATCAATCGCGGTGGGAGCGTTGATTCGGCCGGCGCCGAGACAATGGCTAGATGCAATAGCGTGCGCGCGCGAAGGCGATAGCTCGCGCCAGGGGGCAGCAGCAGCGCTGAGGGTTTGCCGCCGAAGACGTCCTCGCGCTCGCCCACGTTGCCAAAGCCTTCGACGTCGGCCGTGCCGCCGAGCCAGATGAGCGCGGTCTCCTCATTGTCGGTCTGACCGGCGAGCTCTTCGTCAGCCTTGCGCTGGACCGTTCGGAAGGAAAGGTAGGTCCAGCCGGCGGTCGCGGGGCGGATGCCCTCGGCGGCGTTGTGGACGAGATTTGGGTCGCTCATAGGCCGCGGGCGCGGAGGAAGGCGCGGTTCTTGCCCTCATCGAGCGCGGCCGCGTCGGTCGGGGCTTCAGGACCGGGAATCACATCCTGCTCCACTACCAACCATCCGTGGTAGTTGCGGGCGCGAAGCCCGTTCAGGATGGCGTCGATGTCGAGGTCGCCGGTACCGAGCCGGCAGAAGGCACCGCCACGCCAGACCTGCATCATGTCGCCGCCCTCGCGAATGACGGTGTCGATCACCGCATGCCGGACGTCTTTGAGGTGAACGTGATTGATGCGGGAGCCCCAGTCGCGGATGGCAGAAACGGGGTCGCCGCCGCCCAGCACGAGGTGACCGGTGTCGAGGCAGAGTCCGACGTCGCTACGTGCCAGCAACTCCTCGATCTCCCAGGGCGCCTCGACATACGTTCCCGCGTGATGGTGGAAGGTCGGTTCGTAGCCGCGCGCGCGGCAGAGCGTGACCGCCTCTTCCAGGTTGGCGGCGAGGCGGTCCCAGCCTTCTGGCTGCAGCCCGAGGCTGCGGTCCGAATGGGCCCGCCCCGGTGCCAGCCGGCGTGCGGCCGAACCGGCGTCCGCCAGCGTCGGTTTTGGCGCCGGAACGTGGTCCGGGCTCTTCGCGCTATCGAACAGATCGAGCAGGGTTGTGAGCTCCGCGACCGCGGGTTCCATGCCGGCCGGATCCGAGAGTGGCAGGGGCATGTATCCGCCGGACAGGTACAGCCCGCGACTCCGCAGGTGCTCGCGCAAATCGTCCCGTGTCCCCAGGTAACCGATCGGTCCCAGGTCGATGCCGTCGTAGCCGTCACGCTGCACCGCATCGAGGACGCTGACCGCGTCGGGGACGTTCGGGTCGACGCCGACCGTGACTTCAAAGGCGCCGAAGGAGACGGGTGCGCTGGCGACGGCGATCGATTTACTCAGGTCGGTAGGCACGCGATGGATTGACCGGTCATCGGTGGTCGGAGTATAGTCGCGCGCAGCTTGGCTCAGCCTCGACTGCGCGTCGGTGTCATCGGATGCGGACTGATCGCGCAGGTGATGCATCTGCATTACCTGCGGGAGCTGAGCGACCGGTATGAGATCGCGGCCGTCTGCGATCTGTCGCGGACCGTGGTCGATTCCGTTGGGGAGGCGTACGGCGTCGACCGCCGTTTCACCGATTGGACGGCACTGCTCGAGGTCCCGCTGGACGCCGTGCTCGTGCTGACGACCGGCAGCCACGAGCCGATGGCGGTAGCGGCGGCGCAGGCCGGACGTCACGTCTTCATCGAGAAACCGATCGCGCTTTCTGAGGCGGAAGGCGAAGCGATCATCGCGGCCGGCAAGAAGGCGGGCGTTCGCCTGATGGTGGGCTACATGAAACGCTACGATCCGGCGGTCGAGCGGATGGCGGACGAGCTCCGCGACCTGCGTCCGCTGCGCTTCGCCCGCTCCACGACCGCGGAGTATCCGCTGAAGTGGTATGTCGCGCACTACCCGATCGTCCGCGGCACGGACATCGACGCCAGGACGGTGGCGACCCTGCAGGGGGACGACGAGGCCCGGGTCACGGCGGCGATCCAGGTCACAGACCCGGTGTTGCGTTATGCATACCGGCATTCGCTGCTGGACAGCATGATCCACGACATCAACCTGATGCGCGCCTTGCTGGGCGAGCCGAACGCACTCCGCTTTGCGAGCGTGGCGCAGGAGGGTATCTCGCTGTTCCTCGACTTTCCACCGGCGGCGGCCGCGATGCACTGGGTCAACCTGACCGACGGGGTGGCCCGCTACCAGCAGGAGTTCGCGTTCTTCTATCCGGAGCGGCGGGCGACGCTCGTCTTTCCCTCGCCGTTCCTGCGCGGCGCGCCGGTCGAGCTGGTGCTGGAGGGTGGAAGCCAGGAGGGCCCGCGCTCGTGGCGGACCGTCGAGACGATCTCGTTCGAGTCGGCGTTCAAGCGCGAGCTCCTGGAGTTCTACGGGTGTATCACCCAGGACCGGGAGCCGCGCACCACCGCCGAGGACGCGGTTCGCGATGTGGCGCTCTGCCAGGCGATCATTCGCCAGCAGGGAGCCCCCACCCTGCCCCACTAATTCATCCGAGCCGCCAGGTCGAGGATCCCCTGGACGTATTGCTGCGTATCCGGGAACATGCCGTACGCGCGCAGGCTCGTGGGGCCCTGGTAATAGGCGGCCAGCGCCATGGCCGGATCGTGGAACGCGTCGAAGTCCTGTTTCAGAACCGCCGTCCCGACGTCCGCGTTGTCGTAGGCGTCCGTGATGTCGACCGACCGGCCGAGCAGCGCCGGCCCAGCCTCCTGCGCTGTCGCCGGTTCGACCTGCATCAGTCCGACCGCGCCGGTTTCGGAGACTCGCGATTGATCCCAGCCGCTCTCCCAGTAGGAGACGGCCAGGACGAGCTTGGGATCGAGCTGGTGACGGAGGGCGGCCTCGCGCAGGATCCGATTCGCGTTGACGTGGGCAGCACCCCGGACGCTCGGCTCGGGATTCTCCCGAGCCTTCGATTCCGCAGCGGCCACCTGGCCGTTGGACATCGGCGCCGCCGATGGCGATACCTCAGACGGAGCACGGACGATCGCGGCGAGCAGGCGTTGCTGAGCCTGCGTAAGCACGGTCTTCGACTGGGTCACCGTTGCGTCCTTTGCGGCGCGGAGGTCATGCTGAAGCTGATCCGTCGGAACGAGCGCGCCGATCGGGCTGGTGAGCGCTCCTTTCACGGTCAGCGCAGTCGCGGCTGCCGTCAGTAGCGCGCCACCGAGAACGCGTCGTAGTTTGGGCATCCGGCCATGTAACCGAATCGAGGCGTGACCTAGCAAGCTGAAGCGCGGCGGGAGCCCCCACCCCACCCTGCCCCCGCGAGCGGGGAGGAAACTCCCTACGTCTTAAGACCCAGTTGCTGGCGCGCCATGCGCACCCCGGCCGTCATATTGCGCAGCTTCTCGTAGGCGACCTTCCAGGAACGGGTGCGCAGGCCGCAGTCGGGCGTCACATGGATCCGGTTGGCATCGCCGAAAACCTTGACGGCGTAGAGCACGCGATCGCGGACGAGCTCGGGTGACTCGATGAAGTCACTGTGGATGTCGAGGACGCCAAGACCGAGTGCCGGCGTGTACGGCAGGTCGCGGAACTTCTTGATCACCTGGTAGCCGGGCCGCGCCGCATCGGACGTTCCCAGCTCGCGGCTGTCGTAGTTGGCGAAGCCGACCGCGAACTGCTGGCAGTGCTCCATGCGCTCGATCGCCGGGAAGAAGAGGTTGTAATCCGAGAAGCACAGGTGGGTCGAGAACATCGCGTTGAGGCCCTCGACGCTGGCGTTGAAGCTGTCGACGAAGAGGTCCAGCTCATCAGCCTCGGTTGACGCCCCCGGCTCGTCGACCTGGATCCAGCGCGCACCGAGCAGGATCAAGGCTTCGAGGTTGGGCCGGATCAAGTTCCGTGCCACCTCCAGGACGAACTCGCGGCGGGCCGCCTTGCGCTGCCGGCTGCGCTCGGCCGCCGGCTGAAGCAGGTTCTCGGGGGTGCGGTCCCGCTCGTCGAACGACCAGTCCGCGAGCGTATACGCGCCGGTGACCGGGATCTTGAGCTCGGCTTCGGCCACGGACACCAGGTAGGAGAACTCGGCATTGTGAAACGGCGAGCCGAGCGAGATCGCGCCACATCTCGGTGCGCTGCTGCTCGCCGTCGTAGACGACGTCGAGGCCGGCGCTCTCCTCGAGCCGGACGGCGTAGAGGCTGGACCAGCGCTGCAGCTCGGCCTTCTGCTCTTTGCTGAACGGGGCGTGGCGCAGCAGATCGAGCAGGCGCTCGTACTCTGGAACCTGGAGCCGCTCGCCCCAGGTGCGCGCTTCCTCGAGGTCTTTCTCGTCCAGCGGCTTGCCGGCGTAGGCCTTGACGCGCCAGCCGGGCTTGTCGAGCGACCCCACCTCGTGCGTCAGGAGTGGCTTGTGATCGACGACCTCGTTCATACCGACACCAGCTCCTTTACCTTGCGCGCCGCCTCCCCGAGGCGCTGCACCTTCTGCTCGGCGACGACGGTCGGGAGGTACCCCAGCTCGCAATTCGACGATAAGTAGAGATTGCGGGGCGCTACCGTGTCGGCGAGATGACGCGCGAGCTCGACGAGGGCCGTCGGCGATTCGAGGATCGAGCTCCGCCCATTGATAACGCCGGCGATCAGCCCCTTGTTCCAGCCCGATCCGAGCGCCTTGACGTCGGTCTGGACCAGGTCCACGCCGATCGCGTCCACGGGAAGCTGCTGCAGCTGGTCGAGATGTGGTGCGGCGTCTCCGAAATAGACGTGGAAGGCCAGCGTCGCCTTCAGGTCACGATGGAGGATCGTCAGGGCGTCGCGGAGCGGCGCCCAATCCTCGCGCGTGATACCGACGTAGCCCAGCCACGGATCTTCCAGGTGGATCAGCTCGGCGCCGGCCGCCACCGATGCGTCGATCGCCGGCCGCAGCACCTGCTCGGCGAGTGCCAGCATGAGCGCATTGCGGTCCTGGTCGGTGTGCGCCGCCCGCGAGAACATGTAGGGAGAGGGGAGGGTGGTCACCCGCGGACGCGGCACGGAGGCATCCGCAACAACGCCGTCGGAATTGGTCGCCGCTGCGAGACGGCCCGACAGCTCGGGCTCGCGGAAAAACGTGTTGGTGTCGAACCAGCGGACGAGGATATGGGGTTTGACCCCGAGCGCCTGCGTCAGCGGCCGGAAGATGTCCTGCCATTTGAGGAGGCCGTCGGAGAAATAATCGAGTCCGGCCTCTTTCTGGACGCGGACGAAGGCGGCCAGGTCATCGGCGAATGCGCGCTCGACCGCATCCGCGCCGACCCGGCCGCGGTCGATCCCTCGGGTAGCCGCCACGACCTGCTCCGAACGCGGATAGATGCCGTGCTGATAGGCAAAAACGTTGATCCGAAAAGTGTAGACGACACCCCTCAACTTCGATGCAAGACAACCGTCGTTCCTCGGGAACAGGCGACGCCGTAGCCGTTTGCCAGAGCCTGCGTGATGATCATCCGGATCTGCGCCTCCTCACCGGGAAAGAACTGGCCCAGGTAGGTGCTCAGGTCGATGGCAATGTATTCGGCATCGCTCTTCATGGTCAAGAGATAAATTTCGCGGCGATGACTCAAGTGCGGGAGCAGTCTGTTGGAGGCGGACACACTGGCGTCGGGCGGGATCGCGTTCAGGCACGACTGAATCGTGGCGGCCTGGCTGGCGGAGATGTATGTCGAAAGCTCGTCGAGGGGTCGGACGACCCCAAAGCTGAGGATCAGTCCAGCGGCGAGCACCGCGAGTGATCCCCCCACCCCGACCCTTCCTCGCCAGCCCGGGAGGGACAACCGGTGCTGAAGGCGGGCGAGGCTGTCGATGCTCGCGAACGCCAGGACCGGCGCGATCACCAGCGAGTAATGGAAGCTGGCGCTCCACAGCGCGGGATTCGAGGACCAGAGGCGCTCCAGCAGGGTCGGGATCGCGACCATCGAGATGGGCGACAGCAGCGGCAGCAAGAGCCAGGCTCCCAGAAGCCCACCCCACAGTTTGCGCTTGATGGGATTGTCGGCCAGGAGTTGGAGCGAGGAAATCGGGTGACGCACCAGGTGCACTAACGCGCTGGCCGGGCCGCTGCCCAGTGCCTCGTAGGTCCAGTGGCTGTACGCCGCGCCCGCGATCGCCGGCATGACGACCTCGATCAGCGCGGCGAACCAGGCGACGCAGATGGCGACGACCGCGGCTCCGAGCCGCCAGCGGTGCTGCACGACGGCGATATAGACGCCGATCGCGGCGAACGTGAGGGCGATGTTCTCCCTCGTAAGAAGCCCGACCACCAGCATGGCCCAGAAGAGCCGGTTCCTTTGCGTCAAGACCCCGTACAGACCGAAGGAGATCGCGGGAACCGCAAATGCGATGTGATGGAAATCGTAGATAACGCCGGAGAGGACACCCCAGAAGATGAGATAAGCCGCCTCGATGGCGATTGCCGGGAGGAGTCCGAGCCGCTCACGCGCCCACCAGAAGATCGGGAGCGCGGCGGCCGCGAGAAGGGCGGCCTGGACCACGAGCAGGACCCGGGCATCGTCCCAGATCCAGTAGAGCGGCGCGACCGCCATCAGGATCGGGTGAAAGTGGTCACCGAGCAGGTTGGGGATCATCTCGACGGTGTTGGGGATGATCTGCAGCCGGCTGTATCCCCAGATGGTCTGGTCCTGCACCCCGAGGTCAAAGGCGTTGCTGGCGAAATGATTGTGCCGGTCGATGCTGATCGCGGCATACGCGAGGGCCGCCAACAGTGCGAGCCCGAGCGGCACGGCTCTCATGCCCCTCTCATGTACGGTTGCTTTCATACGGGCCGTGCCGCGTTTTCTGTTCGGGTGCCCATGCTGGATCGGCCGCTAAGCCTCGTCATTCCGGCGCACAACGAGGCGCCCAATATGCCGAAGGTGATTGGTGCGAGCGTCGCCGCTCTCAACCGGCTGTCGCCGGACTGGGAGGTCATCCTCGTCGACGACGGCAGCACCGATGACACGGTGGCGCTGGCCCGCGCGGCGATGGGTGCCGCTCATTCGCGGCTGCGGGTCATCTCGCACCAGGGCAAGCGCGGGTACGGCGTGACGGTCGCCGACGGGCTTCGAGCCGCCGGTATGGGCTACGTCGCCTTCATGGACGGCGACGGCCAGTTCGATCCCGCCGATCTGACCCTGCTGGCCGCGCTCATGCCCACCGCGGACCTGGCCGCGGGATGGCGGCGGCGGCGCGCCGACCCACGCTACCGCCTGGTCATTGCCGGCGTCTTCAACGTCCTGGTGCGCGCGCTCTACGGCGTTGCGGTCAAAGACATCGACTGCGGCCTCAAGCTGATGCGGCGCGAGGTCCTGGACGCCGCCTCGCCGCTGCTGGCGCGCTCGGCCTTGCTCAACACGGAACTGTATTTCAAGTGCCGGCGCAGCGGGCTTCGCATCCAGCAGATTGCCGTGAGTCATTACCCTCGGGTCGCCGGGGTGCGGTCCGGCGCCCGCCTCATCCCGATCCTGCGCGCGGTGCGGGACCTCGTGTGGCTGCGGCTCCGGCTGGCCCGGCATTGGAGGGCGCCGTCGCTCGCCGCGTCCGCTCCCGAAAGCTCGTAAAGGTTTGACTCAGGCCATCGCGCAATGGTGTGGGGGCCCTCCACCCGAGCAACGTCTGCGCGCGCCGCGTGTCGAGCGCCGTATCGCGCACCTCGCCAGGCCGCCCCTCGTCAAAGTCGATCGGTCCCGAGTAGGCGGCGGCCGCGGCCAGCTCGTTCACAACCGTCCGGACACTGGTCGCAGTCCCGGTGCCGATGTTGATTGCGCCCGTCACGCTGGCACGGAGGGCCCGCACGTTGGCATCGGCCACGTCCGCGACAAAGACGAAGTCTCGAGTCTGGTGGCCGTCCCCACGGATCTGCGGGGCGCGGCCGGAGAGCAGCCGCTCGCAGGTGATGGCCACGACACCGGCCTCGCCGGTTCCATCCTGGAACGGGCCGTAGACATTCGAATAGCGAAGCGCCAGCGTCCGCATGCCGAAGGTCCGGGCAAACATCCCAAGGTAGCCCTCGGCAGCCTGTTTCGCGGCCCCATAGGGGGCGAGCGGCTTGGGGGCCGTTCGCTCGGGTGTCGGCAGGCGGGCGGCTCGGCCGTAGATGGCCCCACCAGAGGAGGCGAAGACGAAGCGGCGGCATTCGGCATCGGCGCTCGCCTTGAGGAGGGCGACGGTCCCGAGCACATTGACCAGGGCGTCGCCGACCGGGTCGCGGACGGATCGCGAAACCCCGCCCTGAGCCGCGAGGTGCAGGATCGCGTCGGGCCGGAAGCGGACGACGGCCGCGGCCGCGGCCGAGCTGTTGATATCGGCGACCTCCAGCTCGACAGCGGGTGGCAGCGCCTCACCACATTCGTGACGCCGGTCGTCGACGACCAGGACTGTCACGTCCTCGGCCACCAGGTGCCGCACCGTGTGCACGCCGATGAACCCCGCGCCGCCCGTCACGAGGATGCGCGTGGGAGTCCTCAAGGGTGAAGCACCGTTGGCTGCGCGTGGCGATGCCGGTCGTGGTGACCATCGTGTTGCTGTTCGTCCTGCTGCGCGCGGTGCGGCCGGCGGAGCTGGCGGAAACGTTGGCCGACGTGTCCCCAGGCTTGGCCCTGCTCGCCGCGGTCGCGGCCTTCGGCTTCATCGCGGCCCGCTCGTTTCGCTACCGGCTGCTGCTCGGCAACGGCCGGCCGCGCCGGATGCGGACCATCCTGGCGGTGACGCTCAGCAGCTGGGGCGCCAGCCTGATCCTGCCCGGACCGAGTGGGGACGCCGCCTTCGTGATGCTGGCACGGACGCGCCTCACCGCCCCGGTCGCCGTCGGCGTGGGGGCGGCCTTGCTCAGCCGCCTGCTCGATGTGGCGAGCCTGCTGCTGGTTGCGCTGATTACGGCCCCGCTGGCCGGCGTTGTCCTGCCGGGCGCCATGCTCGGCGGCGGCGTGGTCCTCGCGCTGCTGATCGCCGTCGGGCTGACCGCGCTCTTCTGGAGCCGGCCGCGTGGCGCGATCGTCGGCTGGCTGGAGCGGCTGTCGCTGCCCGCGTCGCTGCACGAGCGGCTCCATTTCGCCATCGAGGAACTCGGCTCGGGCAGCCGGCCGGCGCTCCTGGTCGCGGCCACCGTGGCGGCGCGAGTCGCCACCGGGCTGCAGTACTTCGCGCTCTTTGCCGCCATCGACCAACCACTGTCGCTGGTCCAGGTGTGGTTTGCGCTCAGCATCCGGACGTTGCTGCTGGCGGTGCCGATCCAGGGCGTGGTGGGGCTGGGCACGATGCAGGTCTGGTGGACCGCCGCGCTGACCCTGCTCGGCTGGCCCGTCGGCGACGCGATCGCGGCGAGCCTGGCCGTCCACCTTCTCGACCTCTGTGTCTCGCTGCCGCAGGCGGCGCTGGGCTGGCTGACCTTGACCGTCTCCGCAACCGAGCAGCCGCGTTCGGGCGTGGCTCAGCGGCGCTGAGGCACCCGCGCCGAAGCGGCGGATGACGACGGCCGCCCTCGCTTTCGACTCGAGCTGAGCACCAGGACCGGTTGCGGTTCGGCTTGCGTGTGCAAGGCGTTTTCCGACAGCTTGCGCCATCCCGCCGTCCCACCGCGCCGCCAGTCGACGTTGGGCTGTTCGAGCTCGACCGGATCGACCCGTGCCGAATGTCGTTCGACGGTCTGGATCACGGACTCGATCAACGTATCACCGAGGTAATGCGGTTGCAGGCCGAGGTCGAGCAGCTTCTGGTGCTTGGCGTTGTAGTAGTGCTCTTCGCGCTCGACGCGTGGGTTCGGCAGATGAACGATGTTGGTCTCGAGCCCGTGGGCCGCGCGCGCGTCCCGCACTTTCTCGGCCAGCGCCTTGACGGAGAACTGCTCGGTGAACTGGTTGAAGACGCGATACTCGCCCTGGGCCGGAGGATGTTCCAACGCCAGTCGCACACAGGCGACCGTATCGCGGATGTCGAGAAAGCCGCGCGTCTGGCCACCCCTGCCGTAGACGGTCAGCGGCAGGCCGAGCGCGCCCTGGATACAAAAGCGATTGAGCACCGTGCCCCAGATCGCGTCGTAGTCGAAGCGGGTGGCGAGCCCCGGATGCATCGCCGCCTCGTCGGTGTGATTCCCGTAGACGACACCCTGGTGCAGGTCGGTGGCACGCAGTCCCCAGATCCGGCAGGCGAACTGGATGTTGTGGCTGTCGTGCAGCTTGGACAGGTGATAGAAGCTCCCGGGCTGCATGGGGAAGGGCAGACGATCCTCACGGCCATTGTGGGTGATGGTGATGAAGCCCTCCTCGATGTCGATGTTGGGCGTGCCGTACTCGCCCATGGTGCCGAGCTTGATGAGGTGTGCCTTTGGCGCGTGATCCCGCAGCGCGAAGAGCAGGTTGAGCGTGCCGACCAGGTTGTTGACCTGTGTCAGTGCGGCGTGCTCGAGGTCGATCATGGAAAAGGGTGCGCTGCGCTGCTCCGCGAAATGGACCAGGGCATCAGGCTTGATATCGCGCACCAACTCGGTGACGGCACGAGCATTTCGAAGGTCCATCCGTCGCCAGCGGATCGACCGGCCGGTCAGCCGTTTCCAGAGGCTGACCCGCTGCGGCATGCTCTTGATTGGAATCAGGCTCTGGGTTCCGCATTCGCGATCCCAGCGCCGGCGAACCAGGCTGTCGATCCCGACCACGTCATGTCCGGCCCGCGAGAGGTGAAGCGCGGTCGCCCAGCCGAGGTAGCCATCCACCCCCAGCACAACGACCGTCTTCTTAGCCAACCCCAGACCGGGATGCTAGCGCGTCCAGATTAGAGTCCCATGAGAGATCATGGTCGCCGCATCAGGGCCAGGCCGTCGCCGGTTGCAATCGTTTGGTATCCCTGCGACTCGAACGCCGCGATCTGCTGCTGCAACGCCAGTGCGCTGTGCCCGA
>VBFX01000052.1 GCA_005889395.1 Chloroflexota bacterium | reverse complement strand
CTCGGGGCTGACGCATGCCGGCAAAAGGAGCCCAAGGACGACGTTAGCCAGGACGAAGCCGGCGAACCGGCGGGCAGGGCGCAACCAACGAATTATGCCGCGAAGCGGTTGATTGTTTCGGCTTTTTGGACGTTGCGTGTTCAGGCAGAGGCGACAACAGTCAAAAAATTCCTCGAAACGGTTCGAAGCGCGGCCCGGAAGTCTCCGGCGTCGAATGCATCGGTTCGAGCATCGGGCAGTTGATACGCCGGACCCCGTTGTTGCTAGAGGCCCTCCTGCTCGAGCAGCCCACGGACGGCGGCGCCGCTATCCAGCTCGAGGGCCGCGCGAGCCACCCGCGTGCATTCAGCGACCTCGAGTCGCCGCACCAGGGCCTTGACGCGTGCAACGGCCGGTGGGTGGACGCTCAGCTCATCGATGCCCAGCCCCACGAGCAGCGGCACGGCCGAGAGATCGCTCGCCATCTCGCCGCACACACCGACCCAGCGATCGCGCCGGTGCGCGGCCTTCACCACCTGGTCGACCATCCGCAGCAGTGCCGGATGGAGGCTGTCGGCGAGGGGAGCAAGCTCCGGGTTGGTGCGATCGGCCGCAAAGAGATATTGCGTCAGATCGTTAGTGCCGAGGCTGAAGAAGTCCACCTCGGCGGCCAGCACGTCGGCGGCGATGGCCGCGGCCGGCACCTCAATCATGATGCCGACCTGCATGCCGGTCCCATCAGCCGGGCTGGGGGTGACATCGCGCCTCGCCTGCTCGAGCAGGACCTTCGCCTGGCGCACTTCGTCAAGCGTGGACACCATCGGGAACATCAGCCGGAGCGGATGCCTGGCCGAAACGCGAAGCGCCGCGCGCAGTTGGTCGAGCAGCAGGTCGGGTCGCCGCAGGAGCTGCAGCCGCAGCCCGCGAACGCCTAACGCCGGGTTGACTTCGTGGGGTTGGGGCAGTGCCGGGAGCGGTTTATCGGCCCCCACGTCGAGCGTTCGCAAGATCACAGGCCGCTCGCCCATCGCCGCGGTGACCTCTTCGAGGACCGCGACCTGCGCATCCTCCGACGGGAGGCGATCGGAACCGAGGAACAGGAACTCGCTCCGCAGCAGGCCGATGCCGTCGGCGCCCGCGGCGGCGGCGCGCCGAGCGTCGTCCACGCCGGCCGCGTTGCAGCCGACCTCGATGCGGCGACCATCGCGGGTGATGGCCGGCTCGGCATCGCTGGCGGCGTCAGCCGGTGGACGCACGGTTGCGACGAGATCCGCTGAAGGGTCGATCACGAGTGTGCCCTCGTCCCCGTCGAGCAACACCGCCTGTCCATCTTCGACCGCATCGACGAGGCCCGCGATGCCGACCACCGCGGGCAGGCCCAGCGCCCGGGCCAGGATGGCCGTGTGGGCCGTGGCGCTTCCCTGCTCAGTGGCGAATCCGAGCACCAGCGCGCGGTCGAGTCCGGCTGTCTGCGAGGGTGCGAGATTGGTCGATGACATCCTCGACATCGGCCGCACGCGCCTGAAATACCGGATCCGGTGAGGTGCGCAGCATCTCGGCAAAGGGCGCCATGGCGCTGGCGACCGACTCGTCGGCCGGCCGTCCCTGTGCCATCAACTCGGCAACGCCATCGACCAGGGCCGGGTCATCGAGCATGAGCGCCTGCGCTTCGAGGATGCCCGACTCCGCGGTGAGGCCGGCCGACTGAAGCCGCGCGGTCTTGCCGGCGAGATCCGCCCTCACCTGTTCGATCGCGCGCCTCAACTGCTCGACGCCTTCCGCGCCCGAGAGCCCGATGGCTGCCTGGCCCTGGAGCACCGTACTCCAGCGCCACACCGGCGCGACGACTCGCCCGGGCGCTGCGGCAATCCCTCGAAGGACCGCTCGCGTGGGACTACTCGCCAAAGTCGCGGTCGACGAGGTCGGACAGCGCCGCGATGGCCTCGTCCGCTTGCGGCCCCTCGGCGCGCACCAGGATCGTCGTCCCCTGACTCACGCCGAGGGTCAGTACGCCAAGCATGCTTTTCGCGTCCCGGACGGTGCCATCTTTCACGACCTCGATCCTCGTGTCTTTGAACCGCGCGGCGGTCTGCACGAAGAGCGCCGCCGGCCGCGCATGCAGGCCGACCTTGTTCGTGATCGTGAGCGGACGTTCGGTAATCGCCTCGCCTCGCCTCCTTGCATGCCGTAGTCTGCGACCCGGAGCGCATCCGGTCAAGGGAAATAGCCGCCCCCGGCTTGGAAAGGGCGGCGAGGAAATAGCCGCCCCCAGCGTGGAAAGGGGCTGCCTCCTCGTAAAATCGAAGCCCAAAGGAGGAGGTGGCGATGGCCACTCGCGCGATGACGCCGCCCGCCCGCGCACAGGCCGTCGATCGATCGGTAGCGCGCCTCTTCGAGGCCTTCGACCACGTCCCGGTCGCGGCCGTGATCCGCCACGCTGAGGACCTTCCACGAGCGCTCGCCTCACAGGTGCCGGCGATCTTTTTCGTTCGCGCGCCCGCCTTTCATCTCGGTCCACTCGTCTGGGCCGTGCAGGCCCGGGGCAAGATGGCCTTCGTCCATATCGACCTGATTGCCGGGTTGGGTAAGGATCGCGCCGGGGTTGCGTTCCTCGCCCGCGAGATCGGCGTCAACGGCATCATCACCTCCCACAGTGCCCTGGTGGCCGCAGCGAGGGCCGACCGCGTTATCACGGTGCAACGCTTGCTGCTTTACGACGATCTCGGATTGCATTCCGCGATGGCCGCCGTTGAGCACGCACGCCCCGACATCGTCGAGGTGCAGCCCGCCGTCATCTTCCCCCTGGTCGCCGAGCAGATCCGGGCCCGTCACCCGGTGCCGATCATCGTCGGGGGATTCGTGACCGAACCGCACCAGCGGCAGGCTGCGCTCGAGCGCGGGGCGCGCGCGGTCAGCACCAGCACGGTGAGCCTGTGGCCGTGAGGACGCCGGGGCTTTTCGGCGCGATGTTACCCGCCATCCGCGACAGCAACACCCTCCATCAGGCGCTCGATCTCGGCTACCGCCAGTTACTGGTGGAGCGCGGCAGCCTGCTGGCGATGGTGGGGCCGCTGGCCGCGGCCGCTCGCCAGGGGGTGGCGATCTTCGTCAACCTGGATGCCGTCGAGGGGCTGGCCGCGGACAGTGCGGCACTGGCCTTCGTCGCCACCGACCTCGGCTTCTCGGGGGTGCTCTCAGTGAAGCCCCACATCCTCAAGGATGCCAGCCGCTTCCGGTTACGGACCATCCAGCGGATCCACGCGCTCGATTCCACCGGTCTCGAAACCGGGCTCAACAGTGTTGGCCGACCGCCACCCTACGCGATCGCGATTGCACCGGCAGTCGCCATCCCGGAGGTGATGCCGACCATTCGGGAGAGCACAAATGTTCCCGTGTGGGGCACCGGCTTCATCACCACCTCGGAGCAGGCCGCCGCCGTGCTGGCCGCCGGCGCGGATGTGGTGGCAAGCGCCGAGCTCGGGCTCTGGCGCGAGTTCCGGGACGCCCGGATTCGCGATTGACACGCGCCTATTCGTGTGTTATGAACAAGCCTGCAGCGACTGGCGGGACATGAAGGGAAAAGTCCTGACCTGTGCGCTCCGGCTGGAGCGTGCAGGTTAGGACTTTTTTTCTTGGATGCGCCGCCAAAGGAGGTGCAAAGGGGCGGAGATCGGGACCATCGTGCAGGCGTCATTGCGCGACTTTTAGTCAAAGAGGAGGAGGCAAAAAGAATGGCGGTAGCCGAAGAAAGCTGGACTAAAAAGTACCTCGGGGAGGTGCTCGGCGTTTTCGTTCTGGTCTTCCTGGGCGACAGTTTCGTCGCCTATGCCGTCGCCGGCGACGGAAATGGCTTCCTGGCCGGGCTGCTCGGGGCGGGATTTTTCTGGGGATTCGCGGTCACCCTCGCGATCTACGCGTGCGGAGCGGTGTCGGGCGCTCATCTGAACCCGGCTGTGACATTGGCACTGGCCTGGCGTCGTGGCTTTCCGTGGTCAAAGGTGCCGGGCTACGTCGGCGCGCAGGTCGCCGGCGCATTCCTTGGCGCGGCCGGTGTCTCGTTTGTCTGGAACGGGCTTATCTACAACTACGAGCACACGGCCAAGACTGTGATCGACCGCGGTGGCGCGAACGGGATCGAGAGTGGGCTCATCTTTTCCGCGAACTGGCCGCACCCGCTGCTGATCGGCCATAACGCCGCCGCACTACAGATCGATCCCTGGTGGGTGGGGGCGGGCACGGAGATCCTGATCACGGCAATCCTGGTGATTACAGTCCTCGGGATCATCGAGGACCGGATGCCCTCCGCCGCAAATGTGGCGCCGCTGGCGATCGGTATCGTCGTGGCAGCGCTGGTTGGGCTCTTCGCGCCGATCGAGATGGCATCCTTGAACCCGGCCCGTGACTTCGGGCCCAGGATCTGGATGCTGTTGATCGGCTATGGCTCGAACGCCATCCCCGGGCCGAACTTCAACATCTGGATCACGACCCTGATGCCGTTGGTCGGTGGCCCGCTGGGCGCTTACATCTACGACTTCGTGGTGCACCGGCACCTCCCTGCCCCGGTCGGACCGGACGTTGCGGAGAGGGTGGCGGAACCGGCGCGGGCACGCGCTTGACGGGAACGTGTCGCGCCAACTGAAGCGACAGATTGGCAGGGCCCGGGACGGGCGGGACGCGATCGTCTCGCCCGTCCGTCGGGCACGCACGCGCTCGCGAGAAGAGCGGCTGAACCGCATCCTGTTGATCGGGGGTAGCGGCCTGGCAATCGGTGCCGTGTTGGTCGCGTTGCTGGCACGGCGCTTCGACGCGGGTTCGCTGATCACCAACCTCGTAGCCATCGCGTTGGGGCTGCTCATGGGGAAGGGGATCGGGAGATTCATCTTCCGACGCGATTTGCCGGCAGCAAACAAGTAAGAGGAGGCAGCCATGGCAGAAGCCGCAGTAACAACCCGGCTCAAGAAGTTGATCAATACCCCGGAGACAGAGGTCAAGGACGCAATGGCCGGGATGGCCGCGGCCCATGCCGACCTGATCCGGGTGGAGTACGACCCGAATGTGATCATCCGCAAGGATGCACCACGCAAAGGCAAGGTCGGCCTGGTGTCCGGAGGTGGCAGCGGCCACGAGCCGATGCACGGCGGTTACGTTGGGCTCGGAATGCTCGACGCGGCGTGTCCTGGTGCGGTATTCACCTCACCGACTCCCGACCAGATGGCGCGGGCCACGGCGGCGGTCGATGGCGTTGCCGGCGTCCTGCACGTCGTCAAGAACTACACCGGCGACATCATGAACTTCGAGATGGCGGCGGAGTTGGCGCGTGGAGAGGGCGCCAAAGTGAATGCCGTCATCACGAACGACGACGTGGCGGTCCAGGACAGCCTTTACACGGCCGGACGCCGTGGCGTGGGTGTCACGGTCCTGCTGGAGAAGATCGTCGGCGGCGCGGCTGAGGCCGGTGCGGACCTCGAAGCGGTAACGACGTTGGCGAAGAAAGTCAACGCGAACGGCCGCAGCATGGGGATGGCACTCACCTCGTGCATCGTGCCGGTGGCAGGCAAGGTGACATTCGAGATCGCCGATGACGAGATGGAGTTGGGCATCGGCATCCATGGCGAGCCCGGAAGGGAACGGACCAAGCTGAAATCGGCGGATGAGATCGCCGAGATCTTGACCAGCACCATCGTCAAGGACCTCCCCTACAAGCGTGGCGATGAGGTCCTCGCGTTCGTCAACGGCATGGGCGGGACGCCCCTGATCGAGCTCTACGTGATCTTCAACGCGGTCAATCGCTACCTGACAGGCGAGGGGATCAAGATCACGCGCTCCCTGGTCGGCAACTACATCACCTCGCTGGAGATGGCGGGATGCTCGGTGACCCTGCTGAAGCTCGATGGCGAGACGACCAAGTTCTGGGATGCGCCGGTGCACACCCCGGCCCTTCGCTGGAAGGTCTAACGGTTGTGGCGGTGACCAGCGCGCAGATCTACGGCTGGCTGGAGCGCTATGCGGGCATCGTGGCCGAGCAGAAGCAATACCTGACCGGGCTGGACGCCGCCATCGGCGACGGCGATCACGGCATCAACATGGACCGGGGCTTCCAGACCGTGCTGGTCAAGCTGGCCCCGGTCCGCGACAAGGACGTCGGCACGCTGCTCAAGACCACCGGCATGGCACTCGTCGGCTCGGTGGGGGGCGCAGGCGGGCCACTCTACGGCACCTTTTTCCTGCGAGCCGGCGCCGCGCTGGATGGGAAAACGGAGGTCTCCGACCGAGATCTCGTGGGCGCGCTCGAGGCGGGCCTCAAGGGTGTGGTGGAGCGAGGCAAGGCGAACCCCAACGACAAGACGATGGTCGATGCATTAACCCCGGCGGTCGAGCAGGCCAAGCAGGCTCTCGCTAACGGAGCGCCGCTTGAACAGGCGCTGACCGCGGCGGCAGACGCGGCCGAAAAAGGGATGAAGGCGACGATTCCGCTCAAAGCGCTGAAAGGCCGCGCCAGTTACCTCGGCGATCGCAGCATCGGCCACCAGGATCCCGGGGCGACGTCGTCCTACCTGATGCTGCGGGCGCTGAGCGACAGCCTGGCCACATTACCCCAGCGAGCAACGACAACGACTACGACTACGTAAGGAGGATGGGTATGGCGGATAAGAAGTACGCGGCAGCCGTCGACCAGGGCACCACCGGAACCCGTTTCATGGTGTTCAGCCACGATGGCAAGGTCGTGTCGACCGACTACCTCGAACACGAGCAGATCTATCCCAAGCCCGGATGGGTCGAACACGACCCGATGGAGATCTGGGAGAAGACGCAGCGCGTGATCAAGGGCTCGATGTCGAAGAAAGGCATCAAGGCCGACGAGCTCTCGGGCATCGGCGTCACCAATCAGCGCGAAACCACAGTGGTCTGGGAGAAGAAAACCGGCAAACCGGTCTACAACGCCATCGTCTGGCAAGACACCCGCACCATCGACATCTGTCAGAAGCTGATCAACGACGGCGTCGAGCCGACCGTCAAGGCCAAGACCGGATTGGTCGTGGCCACCTACTTCTCGGGACCGAAGATCCAGTGGATCCTCGACAACGTCTCGGGCGCGCGGGCCTCGGCCGAGCGCGGCGACCTGCTGTTCGGCAACATCGATACCTGGGTGATCTGGTGGCTCACCGGTGGGCCCGAGGGTGGGGCGCACGTCACCGACTACAGCAATGCCTCGCGCACGATGTTGATGGACCTCAAGACGCTCGACTGGGATGCGGAGCTGCTCAGCAAGATCAAGGTGCCACGCGCGGTACTGCCGCAGATCCGGCCCTCGAGCGACAGGAAGCTCTACGGGCAGACCAAGGCCAACGGACCGGTGGGTGGCGCCGTCCCGGTCTGTGCCGACCTCGGCGACCAGCAGGCGGCCCTCTTCGGACAGACCTGCTACGCGGTCGGTGAGGCGAAGAACACCTACGGCACCGGCAACTTCATGCTGCTCAACACCGGCACCTCGCCGGTTCCGTCGAAGAGCGGCCTGCTGACCACGGCCGCCTACGGCCTGGAGCAGGGGAAGTCGGTCTACGCGCTGGAAGGCTCCATCGCGATCACGGGCGCGGCGATCCAGTGGCTGCGGGACAACCTGCAGATCATCAAGGACGCGTCCGAGACCGAGGCGATTGCGAAGTCGGTCAAAGACTCCGGCGGGATCTACTTCGTGCCGGCGTTCTCCGGTCTGTTCGCGCCGCACTGGGACATGTACGCCCGTGGCGCGGTCGTCGGGCTCACCCGGTACGTCACCCGCGCGCACCTGGTCCGGGCCACGCTCGAGGCCATCTGCTACCAGACAAAGGAAGTCGCGGACGCGATGGAGGCGGACTCGGGCGTCAAGCTCACCACTCTCAAGGTGGATGGCGGGGCGGTCAAGAACGACTTCCTGATGCAACTGCAGGCGGACATCCTCGGCGTCAAGGTGGTTCGGCCGCAGGTCCAGGAGACGACCTCACTGGGCGCCGCGTACGGCGCCGGGTTGGCGACGGGATTCTGGAGCACGCTCGATGAGCTGCGCAAGAACTGGCAGGTCGACAAAGTCTTCGAGCCGCAGTCGACCGAAGAGCAACGCCAGGCGGGGCTCGCCGGTTGGAAGAAGGCTGTCGAGCGCACGCTCGGCTGGGTCGAGAAGGAACCGAGCCGCGAAGCCGTCGGCGCTGGCGCGAAGGCGTAGAAAAGCGCGCTAGGATGAGGGGAAAGGGCCGCGTTGGTCCTTTCCCCTTTCTGTTGAATGCCTGACACCAGCACGGGCGTTGTCGTCATCGGGGGTGGGTCGACGGGCGCGGGGGTGCTCCGCGACCTGGCACTGCGCGGCATCGATGCCATCCTGGTCGAGAAAGGCGACCTGGCCTCTGGGACGACGGGACGCTCGCACGGGCTGCTCCACTCTGGGGGCCGCTACTGCGTCAACGACGAGCAGGCCGCCATCGAATGCCTCGAGGAAGGTCGCATCCTGCGCCGCATCGCGCGCAGCACGGTCGAGGATACCGGCGGTTACTTCGTTTCGGTGACCGAAGAGGACCACGAGTGGGAGCCGAGGTTTGTCGAGGGCTGCCGGCGCACCGGCATCACCTGCGAGCGGATTTCGGTCGATGAGGCGCGCCGGCGCGAGCCCGCCCTGTCCCGGCATGTGCGCACCG
>VBFX01000051.1 GCA_005889395.1 Chloroflexota bacterium | reverse complement strand
CTGCGCGGCGAACCGAAGGCGACGATCTTCGCCTTGTCCATCACGACCAATCGATCACAGAGCTGCTCGGCCTCGTCCATATAGTGCGTGGTCAGCACGATCGTCACGCCCTGCTGCTTGAGCCGGTAGAGGCGGTCCCAGACCAGGTGCCTGGCCTGCGGGTCGAGGCCGGTCGTGGGTTCGTCGAGCAGCAGCAGCTCGGGCTCGTTGACGAGCGCGCGGGCGATCGTGAGCCGTCGCTTCATGCCTCCGGACAGAAACTCGACGTTATCCCGGGCCCGGTCCTTCAGCTGAACGAAATCGAGCAGTTGCTGGGCGCGCTGCCTGGCGACGTCGCGCGGCAAACCGAAGTAGCGAGCGTAGGTGAACAGGTTCTCATCAACATGCAGCTCGGTGTCGAGCGTGTCCGACTGCGGCACGACGCCCAGCCGCGCCCGTATGCGCGGACCGTCGCGGAGGGGATCCATGCCCAGCACGCGCAGGGTGCCGCCCGATACGGAGGAGACACATCCGATCATGCGCATGGTCGAGGTCTTCCCGGCGCCGTTTGGGCCGAGAAAGCCGAACGCCTCACCGCGCTCGACATCGAAGTCGATCGCGTCGACCGCTGTGAGGCTGGCGAAGCGCTTGGTCAGGCCACGGGCATGGATAAGCGCGTTTGTACCGGTTGTTGGTGTGGCCATTGCGGCGTCGACAGGATATTAGAGGCGAGGACGCGGGCTTCGTGGTCGAGCAGCCATTGCTTTACTGGAAGACCGCCGCCGAAGCCGGTCAGCGAACCATCCGCGCCGATGACGCGATGGCAGGGGAGGACGATGCAGACAGGATTGGCCCCGTTGGCGGCGCCGAGCGCGCGCGCCGCGGTCGGGATGCCGAGCGCCGCCGCCTGCCGGCCGTAGCTGGTCGTGGTGCCGAACGGGACCTGGGCCAACGACCGCCACGCCGCCAGCTGGAAGCGGGTCCCCTGAAGATCGAGCGGAATATCAAACGTCGTGCGCGAGCCGGCGAAGTATTCATCGAGCTGGGCGGCCGTCTGCTGGAGGACCGGATGATCGGGGTTGCGATGTAGCCGCGGTTGGATTCCGGCGCGTGCCGGCGAGAGCCTGGGCCAGAGGATCGCCCGGAGCCCGGCATCCGAGGCGACGAGCGTCAGTTCGCCGACCGGTGTTGCGTGGGTGGTGCTGTACAGCATGAGTTTGGTTTGCATCATGAGACCTCCTTGTACGCGTCGGAAAGTGTGGCCCACAGCTGGTGGGTCGCGTAGCTGCGCCAGGGGCGCCAGGCCGCAGCGTGATCGGATATGGCACGAGCGTTGCTGCCGATGCCGAGCCGGGCGACGGCTTTCTTGATGCCGAGGTCGCTCGGGAGGAACGTATCGGGGTCGCCGAGTGCACGCATCACGATATAGCCGGCGGTCCATTCCCCGATTCCGGGTAACCGCACCAGTTGCTGGTAGGTTTCGGTCCGATCCGCCCCGGGATCGAGCGCGAGCGTGCCGTCGGCGACCGCGCGGGCCACCGCGCGAAGCGTCGCCCGCCGTGTCGCCGGGACGCCGAGCCTCGCCAGGTCCGCGTCGGCGATCGACGCGGCGTGCGGGAACAGATGCGTGAGGGTTGGGTCGGCGATCTTGATCACGTCGCCGTGTGCGGTGACGAGGCGCGACGCCAGCGTGCGGGCTGCGGCGAGCGAGACCTGCTGGCCGAGCACCGCCTGGATCGCGAGTTCTGTCCCATCGACCGCGCCGGGTGCGCGCAAGCCGGGGCGCTTCTTGACGATGCTCGACAAACGCCGGTCTTTCGACAGGACCTCGACCACGCTCAGCGGGTCGGCGTCGAGGTCGAGCAGGCGGCGACACTGCCGGACCGCACTCGTCAGATCCGCCATCGACTCGAGACGGAGCGTGCATTGGATGTGCGTGTCGACCGGCTCGAGTGCCACGACACCGGCGCCGCGCGGCAGGCGCAGCGTGCGCCGGTAGACGCGGCCGTTCACCTCGGCGACGCCGGGCAGCGCGCGGGTGCGTAGCCAGGCTGACAGTGCCGGCCAGTCGAGCGGCGGCCGGTAGGCGAGGCGAAGCGTGAGCGCGCCGTCGGCGATGTCGGCGCGGCGCCGTCCCGCCGTGCGGAGGGCCGTCGGCGTGAGCGCGAACACCTCGCGCACGGTGTCGTTGAACTGGCGGATGCTCTCGAAGCCGGCGGCGAACGCGACCTGCGTGAACGGCAGGTCGGTCGTCTCGATCAGCACGCGCGCGGTCTGTGCCCGCTGGGCGCGGGCGATCGCAAGCGGGCCGGCGCCGAGCTCACTGAGCAGCAGCCGATGAAGATGGCGCTCACTGACGGCGAGCCGGCGCGCCAGGCCGGCGACGCCGTCGCGATCGACGATCCCATCCGCAATCAGCCGCATCGCGCGGCCGACGAGGTCGCCGCGCACGTTCCATTCCGGGGAACCCGGGGAGGCGTCGGGGCGGCAGCGCTTGCAGGCACGATAGCCGGCGAGCTGCGCGGCGGCGGCGGTCGGGTAGAAGTCGACGTTCTCGCGCTTCGGCCGGACCGGCGTCGGGCAGCTCGGCCGGCAGTAGATGCCCGTGGTCCTGACGGCGGTGATGAACCAGCCGTCGAAGCGCGCGTCGCGACTTTCGACGGCCCGGTAGCAGCGCTCGAAATCGAGGGGTGCGCCGATCATTGCCCTTCATTGTGACGGGCCGCGCCGGATCTAGCTAGCGGAAATCGGACATCCAAAAAGACAGCGTTTGGCAGCCGCGTGGTGGTTGCGTAGACTGGGTCGGTCGTGACGGAAGGCGAGCGCTACGACGTCGCCGTGGTTGGCGCCGGTCCGGCGGGCCTGGCGGCCGCCGTGTCCGCCGCTGGTGCGCTGAAGACGACCGTGGTCGACGCCTACGGCGCAGGCGGATCCGCCCCCGCGACCCCGGTCATCCTCAACTATCCGGGCTTCATGGATGGCGTGAGCGGCGCCGAACTCACGCGTCGCATCTACGAGCAAGCTCAACGATTGGGTGCGAGCTTTGCTCTGACGAATCCCGCGGTCGGTTTGTCGACGCGCGGCGGTGAACACACTGTGACGCTGGCCGACGGCACCACGCGTTCCGCGCGTGTTGTGGTGATTGCGACCGGGATGGCCTATCGCACGCTCGGGGTTCCTAGCGTCGACAAACTGACCGGGGCCGGTGTCATCTATGCGGACGCCGTCGCGGAGCCGGCGGCGCTCGCCGGCCAGGAGGTTTTCATCGTTGGGTCGACGGCGGTGGCCGCGCAGGCGGCGCTTGACCTCGCCAAGCACGCGTCCAACGTGACGATCGTGGTTCGGGCCGGCTCTCTCGATGCCGGCGTGCCGGCCGGACTGGCCAAGGAGGTCGACCGGACGCGGAACATTCGCGTCCGGGTCAACACGCAGGTCGTTGAGGGCTTCGGCGAGGGACGCCTCGAGGGCGTGCGACTGCGCCATCGCGTCAGCGGCACGATCGAGGCGGCGCGCACCCGGGCCCTGTTCATCATGATGGGTGCCGACCCGAACACGGAATGGCTGAAGGGATCGATGCTTCGCGATGATGAAGGGTACCTCGTCACGGGGACGGAGCTCTGGCGCAACGGCCGGTGGCCGGAGGACTGGCCGGCGGAGCGCGCGCCCCAGCTGCTGGAAACCAGCGTGCCGCGCGTGTTCGCGGCCGGCGACGTCCGTCGGGGTGCGGTCCGGCGGGTGACGCCGGCCATCCTCGAAGGGATGCTCGCGATCACGCTGGCGCGGCAGGTGCTTCGCGAGCAGGTCCAGAGTACCGTGGGAGCTGCGAGCTAGCGTTCGGGCGGCCGGCTCGTAGAATTGTCGCGGCACCTGATGGCGTACCAGACCCTTTACCTCAAGTACCGGTCGCAGAGATTTGGCGACCTGGTCGGGCAGGATGCGATTGCCAAGACGCTCCGAAATGCGGTGGAGCAGGGTCGCGTCGCGCACGCCTACCTGTTCTGCGGCGTTCGTGGAACGGGCAAGACGTCGACCGCCCGGATCCTGGCGAAGGCGATCAACTGTTTGGACCGCCGCGGGGCGGAGCCCTGTGGCGTCTGCGCGAATTGCGTGGAGATTGGTTCCGGCGCGGCGGTCGACCTGATCGAGATCGATGCCGCCTCCAACCGCGGCATCGATGAGATCCGGGATCTGCGCGAGCGGGTCAAGTACTTGCCGGCGACGCTGAAGGTCAAGGTGTACATCATCGACGAGGCTCACATGCTGACCACCGAGGCCTTCAACGCGCTGCTAAAGACGCTCGAGGAGCCGCCCGCGCATGTGGTCTTCGTCCTGGCGACCACCGAGCCGCACAAGATTCCGCTGACGGTGGCCTCGCGCTGCCAGCGATTCGACTTCCGCCGGATCGACACCGGTCCGATCGCGGCGCACCTGGCGTCGATCGTCGAGCAGGAGCAGGTCAGGGTGGACCCGCCGAGCCTGGCGTTACTGGCTCGACTGGCTCGCGGCAGCATGCGCGATGGCATCACGCTGCTCGACCAGCTGATCTCGCAGGGTGGCGAGGAGCTGACCGTGCAGAAGACGCACGAGTTGCTCGGGCTCGCGGATCCCGACACGCTGGTCCGGCTGCTGGCGATCGTGACGGAGGGCGACGGGGCCAAGACGCTCGGGGAGCTGCAGCGGTTTTACGATGCCGGCGGCGACGTACGCCAGCTGGTCCGTGGATTGCTGGGCGCGATCCGCGAGGCCGCGCTGCTCTCGGTCGGCTACCAGGATGCGGAAAGCCTGGGGGGTGCGGCATCCGCCGGACTGGAGCGGATTGGTCGCGCGGCCGGGCGAAACGCGCTGCTCTCGTTGTGGAAAGGCCTGATGGAGATGGAGCCCGAGGTGCGCAAGGGCGCCGATGCGCGCCTGCTGCTCGAAGTGACGCTGTTGTCGAACATGATGCGACCGGTACCGGTGACGGTGCCTGTGGCGGCGCCGACGACCGAGGCGGTGGGTGGCGAGCGCGTGATCGAGCCGGCCATGGACGCCGAACCGGCGATGCTTGGGCCGGACGCGCGCTGGGATGCGCTGAAGCAGCGACTTCCGAAAATGGTGGGAAGTTTGCTGATGGATGCGCGCCTTGCCGAGGTCAAGGAAGGCCTGGTGCGGATCGAGTTCCGGTATCCGGCCCACGCCGAGCTGATGCAGAAAGCCTCCAACCGGGAAACGCTGCTGACCGCCGTGCGGGAGATCTTTGGGGCGGACAGTCGGGTCGAGCTGGCGGCGGGGGAGAAGAAGCCGGGCGCGCCGTCGCCGGTGCGCCCGGCGGGGTCCATCGCCGACGACCCGCTCGTGAAAGAGGCCATGAACCGGTTCGACGCGACCAACGTGCGGGTCACCCCGCGAGGGAGAGGCTAGGTGGGTCAGCAGTTCAAGATGCTCAAGCAGCTTCAGCAGATGCAGGCCAAGATGGCCAAGATCCAGGAAGACCTGGGTGCGAAGACGGTGATTGGAACAGCCGGCGGGGGCGTGGTCGAGGTGGTGGTCAACGGTCACCAGAAGGTGCTGTCGGTTACGGTCAAGCCCGAAGTTGTCGATCCTGCCGACGTCGACATGCTCCAGGACCTGGTGCTGGCCGCGGTGAACGACGCGATGGACAAGGCGCGCGAGCTGGCGAGCCGGGAGATGGGCGCCGTGACGGCGGGGATGGGGCTTCCACCCGGCTTGATGGGGTAGCCGACATTGCCTGAGGTCCGCGCCTGTGGCTAGGCCCCGCACCCGTGGCTGAGGTCCGCGCCCGTGGCTGAGATCCCGCCTGCGCTGACGCGCGTGATGGAAGAGCTTGGCCGGCTGCCCGGCATCGGGCCGAAGACCGCGCAGCGCCTATCCTTCTATATATTGCGAGCGCCACGGGAGTCGGTCGACCGGCTGGCCACCGCCCTGGTCGAGGTCAAGGCTCGCATTCGCTTCTGCGACGACTGCTTCTTCATCGCCGAAGGCGAGCGGTGCACGATCTGTCTGTCGAGCCGCCGGGACCGTGGCGTGCTGTGCGTGGTGGAGGAGCCCCTCGACGTGCTCGCGATCGAGCGCACGGCTGAGTACCACGGTTTGTACCATGTCCTGCACGGAGCTTTGTCCCCGATTGACGGCGTTGGGCCCTCCGAGCTCAAGATCGCGGAGCTGCTTCGCCGCCTGCGCCGGGAGCCGGTTGGCGAGGTGATCCTGGCGACCGACCCCGACATGGAGGGTGAAGCGACTGCAGCCTATCTCGCCGAGCAGCTGGCTCCGCTGGGCGTGCGCACCTCGCGGCTCGCCCACGGATTGCCGGTTGGGGGCGAGCTGGAATACGCCGACGAGTTGACGCTGGCTCGCGCGTTCAGTGGGCGACGGGCCTTTTAGAGGATGCAGGAGGAGGAGCGCGAAGTCGCCTGGCTGGCGATGCCGGCGAGGGCGCCGGTCATGGATGAGGCCGGCGATGAGATTGGTCGGGCCGAGGAGCTGCTCGGCGACCGGGAGGATGACATCTTCCACGGGATCGTGGTGAAGCTGGCCCGCGGCGGTCACAGGGTAGAGGTGCGGGCGGACCGGATCCCGAAGATTACGACGCACCGCGTCTATACGGACCTGGCTGCGGACGAGCTCGAGCAGTTGCCGGAGTATCGGTAGGGGGCGATAGGCGCCGGTTGCCCGGACGGGGGTCCGGGGCCGTTTAGCGGTCGTGTCAGTAGGGTAGGCTAAGGGAGCGTTCGCACCTTCTTGACAACTACGCGCCCCTATGGGGTATCATTCTCAAGCTGCCCGAGAGGCGGGAGGTAATCCTGCGCTTAAGGCCCGGCGAGCACCTTAACAATTGAAGAGTGGAACGGACTTCTCCGAGAAGGCCCTTCGAAATGTCGTAGGGACCCCTGATTCGATTCTTTAACCTCAGCCCTGTGGGGTCGAGGTTTTTAACGGAGAGTTTGATCCTGGCTCAGGATTAACGCTGGCGGCGTGCCTGACACATGCAAGTCGAACGGGTGCTAATTGCCCGCAAGGGTGGCTAGCGCTAGTGGCGGACGGGTGAGTAACACGTGGGCAACCTGCCTGAGA
>VBFX01000357.1 GCA_005889395.1 Chloroflexota bacterium | reverse complement strand
GCCGCGCCGCCACCGACTCCCACATCTGGCCGGCGCCCAATCGCGGATAACGGAATGCGTCGACCAAGGTCTTGACGATCGCGTGCTCGCCGCC
This sequence comes from Chloroflexota bacterium, assembly GCA_005889395.1. Classification (GTDB taxonomy): domain Bacteria; phylum Chloroflexota; class Dormibacteria; order CF-121; family CF-121; genus CF-13. The sequence continues at coordinate 3,276 of VBFX01000357.1, read as the reverse complement.
GCGCCATGACGGGGGCAGGACGGCATTGCGAATCACCTCGACCAGGTTCAGGCCGCGGATCCGCTGCCCCGCCCAGTCGGCCGACAGCGCGCTCGTCGGGATCCCCCAGACCTTCTCGGTGTAGGTCTTGAAAAAAATCTCGAACAGCCGCCGGCCAAACTGGTTCGACACCCAATCCTCGAAGGACTGCGGGTCCACCACCGGATGCATCCGGGCCTGCGCGTAGCTCACCAGGCAGCGGGCGGTCTCGACCGGCCCGAGGTTCAAGAAGGCATTCGAGGCCCGGATCGGATAGTCGAAGAACCTGCCCCGGTACATTATCCGGGTCAGGCGCGACACCGGCCGGATCTCCTTGCCAAGGACCTCGCTCCAGAGCGCCTCGATCTCGGAACTCTTGGAGAAAAACCGGTGCGGGCCGACGTCGAAGCGGCAGCCCATGAACTCGAGGGTGCGGGCGATGCCGCCCACCTGTCGCGGATCCTTCTCCACCACCGTGACCGGCGTCCCGTGCCGGGTCAGCTCGTAGGCGGCCGACAGCCCGGCGGGCCCGGCGCCCATGACCACCACGTGGTTGTGCGAACCGGGCGAAGTCGCTTCAGCCATCCCGCTGAGTGAGCAACTCCCGGGTGCGGGCCCCTCTTGCGCCGAATTCGGGCCGTCTACCTTACTATTGCGCTCCGTGAGCCCCGCGTCGGACCGCAACAAACCCCGCCTCCATCCCTTCCTCGAGCGGCTTCGCCGAGGCCCCCTGCTGGGCGACGGCGCCATGGGCACCCAGCTCCACGCCCGGGGCGTCAGCTTCGAGCGCTCCTTCGACGAGCTGAACCTGACCGAGCCCAAAATCGTGGAGGAAATTCACCGAGCGTACATTTCCGCCGGTGCCGAGCTGATCGAAACCAATACCTTCGGCGCCAACAGGATCAAGCTCGCCCGCCACGGCCTCGAAGGGCGCGTGCGGGACATCAACTTCCGAGCCGTCAAGCTGGCGCGCGAGGCGCGCGAGATCTCCGGCGAGCCGGTCTTCCTCGCCGGATCGGTCGGCCGACCTCCTCGTGCTCGAGACCTTCACCAACCTCCCCGAGCTGCTCGCGGCCGTCAGCGCCGCGAAGAAGACGGCCGACCTGCCGATCGTCGCCCAGATGACCTTCGCCGAAGATGGCCTCACCCTCAGCGCCGAGGAACCCGGCCAGGTGGTCCAGGCACTCGAGCGCGCCGGCGTCGACGTCATCGGCGTCAACTGCGGGGTCGGCCCGCAGGTCGCGCTCGAGGTTCTCGAGGCAATGCGACACGAGACCCGGCTGCCGCTGTCGGGTCAGCCCAATGCCGGACTTCCAGCACGGGTCGAAGGGCGCTTCTTCTACTTCGCCACGCCGGAGTACTTTGCGACCTACGCCCGCCAGGCCGCCGATCTCGGCGTGGCGTACATCGGTGGCTGCTGCGGCACCACTCCGGCGCACATCGCGGCCATGCGCGCCGCGCTCCAACCGGTCGCCGGCGCGCCCCGCATTCGGCAGGCGCCGGCCTCGACCGCGATTGCCATCGACCTCAACCCGGCGGAGCAGCTGCCGCCCACGCCGTTTGCGCAACGCCTGGGCGGCGGCGGCTTCGTGGTCAGCGTCGAGATCGATCCGCCGCGCGGCCTCAATCCCTCGAAGTGCATCGCCGGCGCTCAGCTCATCAAAGATGCCGGCGCGGATGCGATCGACATCGGCGACAGCCCGATGGCCCGCGTGCGCATGAGCGCGCTCTCGCTGGCGATCATGATCCGGCAGCAGGTCGGCATCGACACGCTGATCCACTTCACGTCACGCGACAAGAACCTGATGGCGCTGCAGGCGGAACTGATCGGCGCGCACGCGCTCGGCATCCGCAACATCATCGCGCTGACCGGCGACCCGCCACGCATCGGCGACTATCCATCGGCGACGGGTGTCTGGGACGTCGACTCCATCGGGCTGATCAAGATCTTGAAGCGGCTCAACGAGGGTTATGACTGGCTCGGGACCTCGATCGGCAAGCCGGCCAACTTCACGATCGCCTGCGCGGTGAATCCCTCGGCGGAAGACCTCGACCACGAAATCGACCGATTCCGGCAGAAGATCGAAGCCGGCGCCGATGTCGCCATGTCCCAGCCCCTCTACGACCTCGAGACCCTCGAGCGCTTCTTCGAGAAGACCGGCCCGCTGCCCATCCCATTTCTGCTCGGCGTGCTGCCGCTGCAATCGTCGCGCCACGCGGAGTTCATGCACAACGAGGTTCCCGGCATCGTGGTGCCGCAACCGCTTCGCGACCGCATGCGCGAGGCCGGCGAAAACGGAATCGCCGAGGGCCTTGCGCAATCGCGCGAGCTGCTCTCCGAGACCCGGCAGCTCGTCCAGGGCGTCTACCTGATGCCGTCCTTCGGCCGCTACGAAGTCGTCGCCGAGCTGGTCCGCTGGCTTCGCGAGCAGCAGGGTGCCCCCACCCTACCCTCCCCCGCAAGCGGGGGAGGGAATCCTTAGCCTTCCTCTTAGCCCGCGGTCGCCTCCACGCGTCCGGCGCGGCGGTGCTCGGCCTCGAGGAGCGCCTCGAACACCGCCAGCAAGATGAGATCAAGGGCCAGATCGGCCACGGCGCCGAGCTGCTGGTAATAGAACGTGAACAGGTCCGTCAGGAAGATCGATGCGAGAATCGAGCGCCGGAACCAGCGCAGCGCGCGGGCCCGCGAGCGCAGGATCAGATAGACGACGCCGACGAGCGTTAGCCCGCCCGAAACGGCGGAGGCCAGCAGCAGGGGCAGATCGACGGTTTCTCCCGGTCCCGTCGCGTTCGGCGCGTAAACCAGGGCCAGGCTGGCCGCCAGCGCGAGCGAAGAATGCCCTCGACCCGCCTCTGGATCCATCGCAACCGAGCCGCGAGTAGACTCCTCCGGGGCAGGTCCGGCCGGCGCGCGGCCACCTCCTGCTCGATATTGCCCAGCAAGGTCGTGCCCGTCGCACCACTCTGCCGCAGCCACCGGACCAGGTGGTACTTCTCCGTCGGGTCCAGGTCGTGCAGGGCCGCGTCCTGGAGCAGCATGAGGGCGTTGGCGAGGTAGGTCTGCTCGTCCCAGACACGGTGCCGCTCCAGCGAGCGCCACCAAAGAAAGAGCATTACGAAGACGACATAGATCAGAGCAATCGCGGGCCGATAGAAATAGTCGTTGTCGCTCGTGATGAACTTGCCCAGCTCGTCGATGAAGAGCCCGAAGCCGAGCCCGCCAATGACCGCCGCCGCCCTTCGGATCCGCTGCCCGAG
>VBFX01000050.1:7311-9214 GCA_005889395.1 Chloroflexota bacterium | reverse complement strand
GTGCCGGCCATCGCGATGTAGAGCAGGCCGCCGGCCAGGGCCAGGTCCCACGGCGAGCTCAGCGCGGTCGAGCGACCTGGCCCCCCGGCGGCAGCGGCTCCCTGGGCTTGCGTCCCGGTCCCAGCGATCGTCGTCACGGCATCGGACTGCAGGTCGATCGACCGGATCGCGTGGTTTTCCGTGTCCGCCACGTAGAGCCTTGTGCTGGACTTTGCCATCCCCTGAGGTTGCTGGAACGCCGCTTGCCCGGCCGGCCCGTCGAGAAGTCCTGGATCGCCGCTGCCGTAGGTCTTTTGAATCGAGCCGTCGAGACCCGCCTTCACGATCCGGTGATGGTTGGTGTCCGCGACATAGATCGCGTCGTCCGTCGCCAGCACCTTGCCCGGAAATTTCAAGCTGCCCGCCGGCTCCTGGAGCTGTTCGAGCGCGATGGGCGGCGCGCCCGGGTCGAGGATTGCGCGCGCCTCGAATTCCTTCAGCATCCCCCCAACGAGCGGATCCAACTGTTCGAAGGGCAGCTCACCCTCGTGCTTGCCGATGACCCGGCCTTGCGGGTCGACGAACATCAGCGTCGGCCAGGCACGGCCGCCAAACTGGTTCCACACGGCGAAGTCGCGGTCGTTGACGACCGGGTGCTCGATGCGGTAGCGCAGCACCGCCTCGCGAAGGTTCGCCGTTTCGCGCTCCGCCGGGAACTTGGGGGAGTGGACCCCGAGCACGATCACCCGGTCGCCATATTTGTGCTCGATCCTCCGCAACTGCGGAAACATGTGCATGCAGTTGATTCAACAGAAGGTCCAGAAGTCGATGATCGCGAGCCGGCCCCGTAGATCGGCGATGTGCAGCGGCCGTGCGACGTTGAGCCAGTCGAGGCCTTGCGGAAAATCCGGCGCCCGCACCGTGCCCGCATAGGAACGCAGCGCCATCCACTCAATGGTACGGTCGCCGGACCCACCGCCCTCGCACGAACGTTACAATAGAACTAACACTATGTTTGCTAGCGCGGGTTCGCTTTTAGGCTGGCGAACGGTGCGGCCGGCGCCGCGGCCTTCCCGGCGGACCCTGCTAATCGCGGTCGTGGTGGCGGGGCTCGGGCTGAGCGTGCCCGGGGCGAATGCGGTTGCCCGCAATGACTCGTCGATCTCGAGCGCGCCCGGCGCCGCGGAGGACGCCGCTCTCCAGGCGGAGGCAACCCAGCTCCGTGCGCGCTACCATGCCGATCCGGCGGGGCTGCTCGCGTCGGCACAAGCCGCGCTTGCCGCCGGACGCAATGATGCCACGATCGCCTATTTCCTCAAACGCGGTTGGGCCGATCGACTGAATGCCGCGCTGGAGCGCTACGGCGCCATGCTGGGCACGGCCGATTTGTCGACCGAGGCGCTCGCCGACGCCGGCATTCAACGCTCCGCGACGCAGCTCCACGCGAGCCTGATGAAGAGCGGACCGACTCGGCTGATTACCATCTCGCTGCAGGCGCAGCGGTTGATCGCCTACGATCGCGGTCGGGTGGTCGTCGACACGCTGGTCACCACCGGCCGGCCGTCGCTCGCGACCGACGTTGGCGCGATGCGGATCACCCGCAAGGACTCACCCTGGACGATGCAGTCGCCATGGCCCAAGGGATCGCCCGAATGGTACCCGGACACTCCCGTTCGGATGGTGTTGTGGTTTACCGAAAACGGCGAAGGCCTTCACGACGCCAGCTGGCAACCCGATGCCACGCTCGGCCCCGGCTCGCAAAACGGTCCCTTCGCCAGCCACGGCTGTGTCCACCTGCCGCTGGCGGCCGTCACGACGCTCTTCGAGTGGGCGCCAATCGGGACGCCCGTCGTGGTCGTTCCGGGTGATGGCGCACCGGCTGTGACCCAGGTCGCCCAGCGGACGGTCGACGCCGAAGGGAATC
>VBFX01000050.1:0-7223 GCA_005889395.1 Chloroflexota bacterium | reverse complement strand
CCGATCGGCTCTCCGCCGAGCACCAGCACATCGAGGTTCGGCGAGCGGCTCTCCTGCGCGAGGTCGGAGGTCAGGCTGATCACGTCGCCCGCACCAAACGCCGCCAGCTGTCCTGCTCCGATCGGCGCCCGCTTGGCGCCCACCGTTCCGCGGCCGGCCAGAACGTAGACGAGGCCGTTGAAGTCCCGGCGCCAGGGTAGACGCAGCTCGGCTCCCGGATTGATGGTCGCGTGCAGCAGGGTGATCGCCGTGTGGGTGACGCCCGGCCCACGGTGACCGGCGACGTCGCCCGCGATCACGCGCACCAGCGCGCCGCCGTCAGCTGACGACAGCAGCATGACACGCGTGGCGCCGATGTCCTGGTAGCGGGGTGGCGTCCACTTCTGACCGGACGGAAGGTTGACCCAGAGCTGGATGCCGTGGAAAAGTCCGCCGCTCGCGATCAGCGCTTCGGGCGGTCGCTCGATGTGGAGGATCCCCGCGCCGGCCGTCATCCATTGCGTGGCGCCGTTGGTGATGAGGCCGCCGCCACCGGTGGAGTCCTGGTGTTGAAAGGTTCCGTCGATCATGTAGGTGACGGTCTCGAATCCCCGATGCGGGTGCCAGGCGGTACCCTTCGGTTCCCCGGGGCCGTATTCCACCTCGCCCATCTGGTCCATGTGAATAAAGGGGTCGAGGTAGCGTTGGTCGAGCCCGTAAAAGGCCCGCCGCACCGGGAAGCCCTCGCCTTCGACACCCTTCGGTGCCGTCGTGATGGCGAGCACGGGGCGCTCGATGGTGCTGGCCGGGTCCGGGCCCGGGATTCGCGCCAGCCTCAGGATGTTGTCGACGGTGACCGCGGGCATCGCATCTGCTGTAACCGCGCCACAGCGGCCGCTATTCCGGTCGCGTCGCCGCGGTCTTTGCGTTAACGTCAGCAGCGATGAAGGTCGGGGTGATGATCGAGGCCCAGGAGGGGCTGACCTGGGAGCACTGGTTTCGAATCGCTGATTGCGTCGAAGAGCTCGCCCTCGACTCGCTGTGGCGCTCGGATCATTTCTTCAGCCTGAGCGGGGATCGGCAGCGGCCGGCGCTCGAATGCTGGACGTCGCTGACGGCGCTGGCGCAACGCACGCACCGGATCCGCTTCGGCCCGCTGGTGAGCCCGATGACGTTTCGGCACCCGGCCCTGCTCGCCCGGATGGCCGCCGCGGTCGACCTCCTCTCCGGCGGCCGGCTGGTGCTCGGGGTCGGCGCCGGATGGAATGTCGCCGAGCACGAGGCCTTTGGGATCGGTCTTCCCCCGCTCAAGGAACGCTTCGACCGTCTCGAGGAAGGCATTGCCGTCATCAAGGCCCTGTGGACCGGCGGACCGGTCGATCTCGAAGAACGCTACTACCCGCTGCGCGGCGCCGCGGCATATCCGCGCCCCCAGCAACAACCGGCTCCGCCGCTCCTCATCGGGGGTGACGGCGAAGTCCGGCTGCTTCGCGTCGTGGCCCGCGAGGCCGACGAGTGGAACAGTCACGCCCAGACTCCGGAGGTGTATCGGGTCAAGCGCGCCAAGCTCGAAGAACACTGCCGGGCGGTTGGCCGCGATCCTTCGACGATTCGGCGCTCCTGGATGGGCGGCGCGTTGATCGGCCGCGATGCGAACGAGGTGACTGAAAAGGGCCGCTGGATGCAGTCCTTCCTGGGTGCACTCGCGGGCGTGCCGCCGGCCGCCGCGTCGGAGGAGCTACGGCGGCGCGGCTGGATCGTGGGGACACCGGATCAAGCGGCCTCGCAGCTCAATGCCTGGTCGGCCGTTGGCATCGAGCGCGTGATGTTCCAGTGGTATCAGCTCGAGGATCTCGACGGGCTGGCCCTGCTTGCCCAGCTGAACCAGCCCTAGGGGCTGGACGACGCGCTGGGCGACGGCGTCGGGCTCGGCGACGGCGTCGAGGCCGGTGTCGGTGTGGAGGTGATCGTTGGGGTGGGAGCAGGCCCGGTCGCGGGGAGCTGCCGCTGCGTGATGGTTCCAATCGTCGGCAGGTCGGCCTGTCGCGGAGGGCCGCTTTCGGGCGGCGCGTTCAGCAGACCGTATGCCAGGACACCGGTCACGACCAGGGCCAGCGCGCCGGGAATCAAGGCGGCGGCCCGCGTGGATACGTCGGGGCGCTCGCCGGTGTTCTGTGCGGACCGGCCGTAGATCCGTCGGAAGGGGGTCAGCTGGATCCCTTCCGCCGCGAAGCTCGCCCACGGCGCGCTGCCAAAGATCCAGGCCTCGAAGAGGAGCATGAGCGCGAGAATGGCGGTCGGGATTGCGGGCGCGGCGAGCAGCATGACGATCGCCCCGACAAGGGCGAACAGCGCGAGCGTCGACTCCACCGCCGATGAGCGCACCGCCGGCCAAAGCCGGTTGCCTCCGGCCTTCTGCTTCGGCGTGCGCAAGAAGGCTGCCTGCCGGCTGAGCAATCCGCGTACGACGGCAAGCGTCACGACCCAGCTCAAGGCAAACCAGATGCCGAGCGCGCGCAACGCGTCACCCCAACTACACCGCTCGGCGCGCCGCAACGCCCAGAGTCCGCGCAGCACACCGGTCACCAGAAAGGCGAGCGGCACGATGAGGATGGGACCGGTCAGCTCGCGAACGGGAAGTCGGTGATGGATGGTGGCGGCGACGGCGGTCACTAGCAGGAGGAGGGTAAAGCCAACCGTCAGCAGATCGCCGAACCAGTGCACGCTGCCGAAGAGGTAGTGGAGGCGCTGGCCCCAGCTGAGGTGCAACCGATGCCGGGTAAACGGCAGCAGCTCCCGCCACTGCCGGCGAAGGATCTGGATGCCGCCGAGCGCCCAACGGAATCGTTGCTTCTTGAGGCCGTCGAAACTCAGCGGCATCAGGCCTTCGCCCCAGGCGGTCGGCTCAAAGACACCGACGGAACCGAGCCCAAGCATGCGAAGGCTTGCCTCGGCGTCCACGGTGATGACGCTTTCCTCCCAACCGCCGATCCCTTCCAGGACCGACCGCCGGATCAAGCCCATCGTCCCGGCAAAGATGATGGCGTTGCGGTTGGCGCGGGCCGGCATCGTCACGTCGAAGAAATAGAGATAGCTGTAAAAGAGGCCGCGCAGATAGCCGCTGTCCTTCCAATCCCGATAGTTCTGTGGTGTCTGCACGAAGGCGACCCGGTCATCGGCGAAGTGGCCGACCATTTCTTTCAGGAAGCCCGGTCTGACGATGTAATCGGCATCGACGATGCCGAGGATGGTGACGTGCGCCGGCAAGCGCCGAGTGGCTTCGTTGAGCGCGCCCGCCTTGTAGCCGGGCCAGGGATCGAGATGGATGAACTGAAAGCGCGATCCCAGCTCGGCGCAAAGCACCTCGAGCGGACGCCATACCTGCGGGTCCTTGGTGTTGTTGTCGACGACCTGGACGACGACGTTGGGGTAATCGATGTGGGAAAGCGCGGTCAACGTCTCTCGGAGGACCTCGATCGGCTCGTTGTAGCAGGGGACCTGGATGGCAACGGGAGGCTGATACGAGGATTCGGCGCGATGGGCGATTCGGGTCCGCCGGCTGAAGACGTCCAGGATCTCAAACAGGTAATAGACGCTGAGCGCCAGGGCGCTCGCCTCGAGCAGGAGCAGGACGAAGGAACCGGCGATCCCCAGGAGACTCAGGCGGTCGACAAACGGTTGAGCGCCCGCATAGATCAGGTACACGACCGACGCCACCAGCAAAGCCGACAGGAGTTCCGCGGCGAGGAAGCTCCATTGCGGAAGGTGGCGGCGGGTCTCGACGACGACGCCCACGCCGAACAGCGGAAGAATGGTCGCCGCTACGGGATCGTGCACGATCAGCCCTGTCAGCCAGCCGGCGCCGATCAAGCTGGCGAGCGCGAGCGGGATGCCGGCCCAGGCGTTCGCCCGGACCAGTCCCGGAACCATCACGGCCGCGGTCGTGACCGCGGCGGCCAGGGTAAAGAAAAGGACGAGCTCGAGCAGCATTTCCGCCGCTAACGCTGCCACAACGGCAGCGACTTACGCCAGTCTTACCCTCAACCGAAGTTGATCATCACGTTCTTGACCTGGGTGTAGTTCGCCAGCGCCTCGACGCCCTGCTCGCGCCCGAAGCCACTTCGCTTGTAACCGCCAAAGGGCAAGCCGATACTGCCTTCGACGCTGTAGCTGTTGACGCGCACCTGTCCTGATTTCACCGCCGTGGCGAGAGTCAGTGCCCGGCTCAGGTCGCGCGTCCAGATCCCGGTCACCAGCCCGTAGGGCGTACCGTTGGCGATCGCGATCGCCTCATCCACTGATGCAAAGGTGGTCACGGTCAGCACCGGGCCGAAGATCTCTTCCTGCTCGAGCGCGGTTCCCCGTGCGACCTCGTCGAGGAGGGTCGGCTCGATGAAGTAACCGCGCTGAAGTCCGGCGCCGTCCGCGCGGCGGCCACCTGCCACCGCCCTCGCCCCGTCCTTTACCCCGGCGCCGATGAAGCCGAGGACGCGCTGCATCTGGCGCTCGCTGACGACCGGGCCCATGTCCGGGTTGTCTAGCCCGCGACCCAGGCGGATCGTCGCGATCCGCGTCGCGAGCACCTCGACGAAGCGGTCATGAGCCGGCTCCTCGAGTAAGAGTCGTGTCGGGGCGGTGCACGTTTGTGCCGAGTTCTGCATCAGCGTCGTGGCGGCGGATACGGCAGCCCGTTCCAGGTCGGCGTCGGCAAAGACGATGTTCGCCGACTTGCCGCCGAGCTCGAGTGTGACCGGCACGACGTTGTCCGCGGCGGCTTTCATGATCGCGATGCCGGTTGGGACAGAACCGGTGAAGGTGATGTGGTTGATGCCGGCATGCGAGGCAAGCGCCGCGCCGGTTTCTCTCCCGCCGGTCACCACGTTGAAGACGCCGGCCGGCAGGCCCGCCTCCAGCGCCAGCTCCGCCAGCCGGATGATACTGAAGCCGGCCTCCGCGGCCGGTTTTGCCACGACGGCATTGCCGCACGCCAGCGCGGGCGCGATCCCCCGCGAGGCAAGCCGCAGCGGGTAGTTCCAGGGAACGATCTGGGCGGACACGCCGAGCGGCTCGCGAAGCGTGAAGTCGACGAAGCCTTTTCCCAGGGGAATGCTCGAGCCGAAGACCTTGTCGGCAACGCCGGCGAAGTATTCGAAGTAGCCGACGGCCGCCGCGACGTCGTCTTCCGCCTGGCGCAGGGGCTTGCCGACATCGAGGCTCTCCAGCTCGGCCAGCTCCCGGCTGTGCTCGCCGAGGACTTGGGCGAGCCGGTTCAAGAGTCGAACGCGACGTACCGGCGGTAGTCCCGCCCATGCGCCCATCGCCGCCCGGGCCGACGCCACCGCCGCGTCGACGTCAGCTTGGTCGCCCAGGGCCACCCTGGCGAATACCTCGGCGGTCGCCGGATCGATGGCGTCGATGGTCGCGCCGGCCCGTGCCCAGACCCGCTCGCCGTCGAGGAACATCCGCCCGTCGATCTCGCTGGCCTTCACATCGCTAAGCCTACTGTTGCCGTCCCGAATTCATTCCGACGTGTCACGCACGGGGGGCAGGTTTTTCACGTGTGAGAAGGCCGATTTTCGGGAAAAACCAGTCTGTATCCACCCGCGGGCTTAGCAAAAGGAGCGAGTCCATGCGCACGACGGTCGAGGCGACCTCTGACCTTTCCCTGACGCCAGCCGACCCGGAGGCGACCCCTGCCCCAATGATCCCGCTCGACCCGCAAACGACCGCGCGTCTCGACGCCGCCGTTGCCGCCTACCTCGACGGGCTGCTGGCCGCCGATCCCCGCTCGGAGGCCTTCAAGAAAAAAGTTGACGGCATCCACGCACTCGGCAACGAGGAGATCAAACAATCCGCCAGCGTTTCCAACCGGATGCTCGATCGGCCGGTCGGCGCGCTCGCCCGCGCGCAAGACAAATCTTCCGTCTCAAGCGCTCTGCTCCAACTGCGGCGTACTGTTGAAGACCTCGACCCCTCCGACCGCGGGCTGCTCGACCGTCGCCGGCTCTTCGGCGTCCTGCCGCTGGGCAACCGGCTTCGGGATTACTTCGGAAAGTACGAGTCGGCCCAGGGTCACCTCAACGCGATCGTGCAGTCGCTCTACCGGGGGCAGGACGAGCTGCTCAAGGACAACGCCGCGATCGAGCAGGAGAAGGTCAACCTGTGGGCCGTGATGGACCGGCTCAAGCAATACCTCTACCTCGCCCGCAGGATGGATGCCGCACTCGATGCTCGCATCCGGGAGGTGCAGGAGCAGGATCCTGAGCGGGCGAAGACGTTGCGCGAGGACTGCCTCTTCTACGTTCGCCAGAAAACGCAGGATCTCGCCACCCAGCTTGCCGTCAGTGCCCAGGGCTACCTGGCGCTCCAGCTCGTCCGCAAAAACAATCTCGAACTCGTCAAGGGCGTCGATCGCGCGACCACGACCACGGTGTCCGCGCTGCGCAAGGCAGTGATGACGGCGCAGGGTCTGGTCAACCAGAAACTCGTGCTGGATCAGATTGGCGCACTGAACGATACGACCGCCGACATGATCGAGGGCACCTCGGCGATGCTGCGCCAGCAATCGTCCGGTGTGCATGAGCAAGCGGCGAACGCCACCGTCAGCATCGAGAAACTGCAGGCAGCCTTTGCCAATATCTACGCCACGATCGACACCATCGATGCCTCCAAGCTTCAGGCGCTCGAGACCATGCGGCAGACGATCGATGCGCTCTCCAGGGAGGTCGCGCGCGCACAGACGTACCTGGAACGCGCGCACGAGGCGCCGGCAACCGAGCTCGCCGCAATCCCGGAGGAGCTGAAACTGCCGGTGCGCACGCCCTAGCAACAGGAGACGTTCATGGGAAGCGCGATCGCGCCATACCGCTCGTCGCTGCCCGCGTCCGCTCCAGGGCGCGGGCTCGTGTCATACGTGACCAGCCGACGTAACCTGACCGGTTCTGCGCTGGCGCTGGTAGGCGCTGGGCTCATCCTGATCGACCCGGTCGGCGTGCAGGGTCTGTTCCTGGTCGTTGGGCTCTACCTCGCCGGCGCCTTGTCCGTCCGCAGTAACGGGCGCGTCAGCCGTTTTGGATTCGATCCCGAGCGGGTTCAAAAGTCGCTCGCACATCAGATTGGGGCGGCAGCGGGCCGTGTACCCCCAGAGATCCACGCCCGAATGCAGCGGATCGAGCTGACGATCCGCACCGAGATCCTTCCACGCCTCGATTGCTTACCACTCGGTGCACCCGAGCTTTACCTGA
>VBFX01000102.1 GCA_005889395.1 Chloroflexota bacterium | reverse complement strand
AGCCGGTTTCACCTACCCGAAGTCGGCTGCTCCGACAGTCACCACCTCCAGGGAATCGGCACCGGGTACACCACCTTTCCCGGCAAGGACGCCCAGGATCTGAAGAAGGCCCTGCTGGCAAGCCAGACGAAGGCGTTCGGGGAGTACTGGGATTTCGTGACGCATCGGCGCATCGCCCAGTTGAAGTTCCGTCGCATCGGTCGCAACTGGGCGCGTATGGGACGGTCCGCTGTTCGAGCTTTCGCCCGGGGCTAGGGCAGGTGAGGGGAAGCCGGTCATGAAGGTCGGCCTCGTTTCGGCCTATGACTACGCGCACCCGGGCGGGGTCACCGAGCACGTGCGTCACCTCGCCGGCGGGCTCAGGCGACGCGGCCATGACGTCACCGTCTTTGCGCCCTGCTCGGACAAGGCGTTGGCGGAACGTGACAGCGACTTCGTCCGGGTCGGCCGCCCCTTCCCCATCCCCATGCACGGTTCAGTGGCGCGTATCACGGTCAGCCTCCATCTCACCAATCGGATCAAGCACTACGTCCGCGACGGCGGCTTCGATGTTCTTCATTACCACGAGCCGTTGATGCCGGTGCTACCGGTCACCGCGCTCCGCCTCTCCAGGACCTGCAATGTGGGAACCTTCCATGCCTTCGCCCGCTCCAACATCGGCTACTACTACGGCAAGCCGTTGCTGAAGCGCTATGTCCGGCGCCTCCATGCGCGCATTGCCGTTTCCAACCCGGCCCGCGAGTTCGTGCACCACTATTTCCCCGGCGATTATCGTGTCATCCCGAATGGGATCGATATCAAACGCTTCCAGAACCAGGCCCCCTACCCGGAGCTGCGCGACGGCATGTGCAACCTGCTCTTCGTCGGCCGGCTGGAGTACCGCAAGGGCCTCGGCTATCTGTTGCGCGCCTTCGCTCAGCTCAAGCCCCAGTACCCGAACTTGCGACTCATCATCGTGGGCGATGGCCCGCTGCGGCGCTGGTACGGCAACTTCCTCGCCCGCAAACAGCTCGATGATGTCGTGATGGCCGGCTACGTGCCCGCCTCCGAGCTGCCTCGCTACTACGCCAGCTGCGACATCTTCTGCTCGCCGGCGACCGGCGACGAGAGCTTTGGCATCGTCCTGCTGGAGGCGATGGCCTCAGGCAAGCCGATCGTCGCCACCAGCATCGATGGCTTCCGCGAAGTCGTGACCCACGGCCGCGACGGACTGCTGGTGGAGCGCAAGAGCCGCCGGCAGCTCTCCTACGCCTTGCAGACGCTGATCAACAACCCCGCGGTGCGCCAGGAGATGGGCCGGGCGGGCCTGATGAAGGCGCGCCGCTACGATTGGGAACGCGTCATCGACGAGGTCACCGACGTCTACCACCAGGCGCTTGACCAGGCGCAGCCCGCGCCGTCGATACGCCTCGAACCCAGCCTGAGTCCGCGCTGATGTTCACGCAGAAATTCCAGGCCTGGGTCCGTCGCTGGGCGGAGCGCTTCGTCGGCATCTTCCGCGAATCACCGATCACGCCCAACATGCTGACGCTGTTCGGGCTGGTCATCACGGGCGCCGGGGCCCTTCTGGTCGCGGTCAACCAGTTGCTGCTGGGCGGCCTGGTGTTGACCGTGGCGGGCTTCTTCGATGTGTTCGACGGCGCGCTCGCCCGGGCCTCGGGGAAGGTCTACCGCTACGGCGCCTTCCTCGATTCGACGGTCGACCGCTACTCCGAGGGCGTTGTCTACCTGGGGATCCTGATCTACTTCCTGCGCCACCACGACGGCTGGGAGCCGATCATCGTACTGGTCGCGCTCGCCGGATCATTTCTCGTGAGCTACGTCAGGGCCCGGGCGCAAAGCCTCGGCTTCACCTGCGACGTGGGGATTCTCGCCCGACCGGAGCGGGTCGTCATCATCGTGGCGGGCCTGCTGCTCGAATCGATCGGCATCAGGATCGGGCCCTGGTCACCGCTGACGGTGGCGCTGCTCATCCTGGCGGTCGGCACCAACTTCACCGCCGTGCAGCGGGTGTGGGTGGTCTGGCAGCAGAACCGGGCTGAGCTGCGGGCTATCCGCGGGCAAGCCGCTCAATCGGGCGGCGCCGAGCAACCTGCCGAAGCGCAGCCGGTACGGGCGGCGATGCGGCGCTTCTTCGAGAATCTGGGCAAGACCTGATCCGGGTATAGCCGCGCGCCACTAGGTATCATGTGGGCGTGCAGGTCGCGATTTATGCCGACCGTGATCCGGGAGGCAAGAAACTCATCGCCACCCTCAAGCGACGCCTCAAGAATGAAGAGATCCGTGCCTGGCAGATTCAAAGGCAGGCGCCCTTCACCCTGGTCCATGCCGGCGACCGTTACGCGAAGATCCGCGTGACCTTCGTGCCCGCCGGCACGCCGACATTCAGCCGCGCGGCCAAAGCCGGCTTGCTGGGCGCGTTCAAGAACCCGGAGCCGGCGCTGCTCGCCACCATCTCGGATGGCCAGTCCGCCGATCGCGTCCTGGGCTTCGTCGTCGGCATGCTGACCCGCCATGCCGAGCCGCTCGGCGTATCCGGCGTCGGCATCCCGCTCAGCCGGTCCGCCTCCAGCCGCTAGCTCGTCTCGGTTTCCGTGGCAACACCGCCGCGTAGGCCGAAGAGGTGTTTCTGCCATGCCAGGTAGATCACGATCGCGACGTTGATCAGCAGAATGCTGATGCGCACCGGGGTCTGACGGCTGAGCACTTCCGAGACTTCCAGCGGAATGCCGATGCAACCCGCGATGACGGTGAGGTACTCGGCCCAGCGGCGCCGGCGCGCCAGCCCCACCGCTTCCGTGAGCTCCAGCAACCCGAAGAGCAGCGCGCCGATCCCGATGAGCAGCACGGTCCGCGTGGAAAACTGGCCGACGGGGCGTAGCACCGTGCCGAGCACCCGCGGGATCAAGCGGCGTTCCGGGTTGACGTCCAGCTCGGCCACCCACTGGCGGACAAGCGAAACGATGCTGCGGCTCCGCGTCAGCAGTGCGATCCCGAGAATGAACACCAAGCTGCCGCGGATGCCCCGCTCCAGGATGATGAGGCGGACCACGGTATCGACCGGCTGCGTCTCGCGCCCGAGCTCGCGCTTGATCTTCTGCCATAAGGTCACTGGGGCAACGCCTCGAGCAGGCGATCGAGATCCTCGTCGCTGTTGTAGTAGTGGGGCGAGGCACGCAGAAAATCGCTGCGCAACGAGATGATGACGCCGGCTTCCCGTAAGCGCGTATGCAGTTCAGCCGGCACCATCCGGGGATGGCGGAACGACACGATACCGGAACGCTCCGATGGCATCGTCGGTTTCAGCACCAGCTCGTAGCCGCGGCTTGGCAATTCGTTGCGCAGCCGGTCGGCCAGCCGGAGCACGGCGTCTTCGACCGCCGCCGGGCCGGCGCGCAGCAGCAGGTTGACGGCGGCTCCCATGCCGAGAATGCCGGGATAATTCGGGGCCGCCTCTTCGAAGCGGCGGGCATCCGGCTTGAGCGTGAGGTCATACTCGAAGTACTCTTCATCGCGGACCACGCTGTCGGTGCCGACCGTAACGGGAGTCAATCGCTCCAGCATCCGCGGTCCGATGTACGCGAAACCCACTCCGATGGGGCCTAACAGCCACTTCTGGGCACCGGCGCAGAGGAAGTCCACCGGCGTGGCTCGCAGGTCCAGCCGCATGGCACCGGCCGCCTGGATCGCATCGACCACCACCAGGACATCGCGGGCCCTGAGCGCGGTGCCGAGCGCGGCGAGATCGGTCCGAAACCCGCTCCAGAATTGGACGGCACTGATGGCCAGCACGCGAGTGCGGCGGTCGCACAGTCGGACCAGCGCCTTGACGTCGATGCGCCCGTGCTCGGCGCGGTAAAGGCGCAGCTCGACGCCTTTTCTCGAAAGACCCATCCAGGGGTAGATGTTGGCCGGAAATTCCCGGTCCACGCCGACGATGTTGTCACCGGCTTCCCAGTCGAGACCCACCGCCACCAGGCCCAGCCCTGAGGTCGTGTTCTTCGTGAAGGCGATCGACTCCGGACCCACGGCGAGCAACTCCGCGATCCGTCCGCGAACCTGGCCGCGAAACCGCTCCCAGTGCGCCAGGTCGAACGGTTCCTCGGTCAAACGCGAGAGGAACACCTCGATCGTTGAGCGGACGGGCGTCGCCAGTGGCGCGATGGCGGCGTGATCGAGGTAGGCGTACCGGCGTGTAATCGGATATAGCGCTCGCATCTCCTGCGGCGTGAGCGGCATACCTTGGGCACACTACACTAGGAATGTTGGGCGAGGCGACCATCATTGACATCTCGGACTTCGAGCGGGTCGACATGCGCGTCGGCCGGGTCCTTCTGGCCGAGCCCTTTCCGGAAGCCCGCAAGCCGGCCTACAAGCTTCGCATCGATTTCGGGCCGCTCGGCATCCGGCGCTGCAGCGCCCAGCTGACGGTGCATTACCGCCCAGAGGATCTGCGCGGCAAGCTGGTGATCGCCGTCCTCAACTTTCCGGCGCGACAGATTGGACCGGTGCGATCGGAGGTCCTCGTCCTGGGTGTTCCTGATCCGGACGGCGCCGTCGTGCTACTCGCGCCAACCGTCGACGTTCCGCTCGGAGGTCGCGTCTTCTGAGCGTTCCGCCGCTGACGCCATACCTGGTGAGTGAATGGCACGATCAGGCGACCGGCGCCCGCGGGTGGTTCGTCATCGACCGCCTGATCGGCGGGATGTGTTCCGGTGGAATCCGCATGCGGCCGGGCGTGACCGTCGACGAGGTCACCCAACTGGCACGCACCATGTCGCACAAGATGGCCGTCCTGGACATCCCCTACGGCGGTGCCAAATCCGGAATCGACTGCGATCCGGCTTCCGCGCAGGCGCCCGCCGTGCTGCGCGGCTTCATCGAGGCGATGCGTCCTTTCATCGCCGAGCGCTACGCGACCGGGGCAGACCTCGGCACCCGTGAGGACGACATCATCGCGGCCTGCCAGCTCGTCGGCTTGACCCACCCCCTGCAGGCGGGCTTCAAGACCGACGGCGGGGCCGGGCTCAGCCGCGTCAAGCAGGCATTGGCGCTAAGTAGCGAAGGCATCCCCATCACCGAGTTGATCGCGGGCTACGGCGTCGCGGAGTGCACGGCGGAGGCCAGCGACGTGCTCGGGGTTCCGCTGCGGGGCGCGACGGTTGCCCTCCAGGGGTTCGGCAACGTCGGGGGCGCCGCCGCCCGCTACCTCGACCGCGCCGGGGCCCGCATCACCGTCGTGGCCGACATCGAGGGGAGCATCATCGACGAGGGCGGCCTTGACGTGCCGCACCTGCTCTCGATCCGCGACCGATACGGCCGGGTTGATCGCAAACGCCTGAAGCCCGGAACGCGCCGCGAACCCGAGCCCGCCTGGCTCAGCCATCAGGTGGACATCATGATCCCGGCGGCGATCGGGAACGCGATCCGCGCCGACAACCAGGCGACGATCAAATGCCGCCTGCTGGTCGAAGCCGCGAACAACCCGGTGACGCCGGAGGCGGAGGCGCAACTTGAGGATCGTGGCGTCACCATCCTGCCGGACTTCGTCGCCAACGCGGCCGCGGCTTTTCTCTTCGGCGGCCTCCTGGAGAAGCGACTGGAGCCAACGCTCGATTCGATCTTCACGGTAACCAGCCGCCAGCTCCGCAGCACGACCCGGGAGTTGCTCGAACGGGCGCACCGCGAAGGGGTTTCCAACCGTCGCGCGGCCGAGGAAATCGCCGAAATGCGCCTGCGGGAGCACCGGATCTAGAACCGCTGGGCGTGGCGGCGCATCATGCAGTCGTCCATGACGACATCCAGCCCCGCCGCGCGAGCCCGCGCCGCGGCGGCCTCGTCGACGACGCCGTCCTGGAGCCAGACGGCGGCCGCCTTGATCGCGATCGCGTCGTCCACGATCGGGCCTACGAACTCCGATCGCCGAAAGACCTCGACCACGTCGACGGGCTGCGGGATGTCACGCAAGCCCGGATAGGCGCGCTCGCCGAGGACTTCCTGCACATTGGGATTGACCGGGATGATGCGATAGCCCGCCCGTTGCAGGTAGCGCGCGACACCGTGGCTGGGACGGTGCGGATTGGCGCTGAGGCCGACGACGGCAATCGTCCTCGCCGAGTTCAGGATCTTTTCCGCGACGTCCACGACCTGCGGGGCCATACATTCACTCTACAGGCGATAATCCCGCAAGCCTGACTTAGAATTCGCGCGTGGTACCTCACACCCGGCTCTCGCCCATCCCGACCCAGATCGTGGACGCCTTCCGCGCGGTGGCACCGGCGATCGAGGCGTTTGCCCGCGAGCACGATCTGCTGATCGACCGCTACCGGCGGGGTAAGCCATCCTGGGAGCTACGCTTCGCGCGGCGGGTGGGCGGCCAGGCCGTGCTCACCATCAGCTACCGGGAGCGCACCGGCCACGTCCTCGACGTCAGCACCACCTGGTGGGTCGACGACCGCGCGATGAAGACCCGCCGGTTGCGTTCCGAGAAGATCGGCG
Organism: Chloroflexota bacterium; assembly: GCA_005889395.1. GTDB lineage: Bacteria > Chloroflexota > Dormibacteria > CF-121 > CF-121 > CF-13. The sequence continues at coordinate 1,042 of VBFX01000102.1, read as the reverse complement.
TATACGATCGGCGCGCGCCATCGGCCGACCTGGTGCAGCTGCTCGACGCTGGACTTGCCATGGTGGATCACTGGAACCTGTCTGATTTGGGTCCGCCACGCGGTCCCTTTCCGGGCACATCAGCCGCCGCCGGCGTGGAAAGGGCGGCGAGGTCAGCCGCCCCCGGCGTGGAAAGGGCGGCGAGATCAGCCGCCCCCGGCGTGGAAAGGGCGGCGAGATTGTCACTCCGATGAGCAATGCCAGCGAGGACCGCGCCGCCGAGGAGGAGCTGCGACTCGCATTCGGCCGGGCCATCGGGTTCACGCTCGCCGCGCTCATCCTGCTGCTCGGCGGCGGCATCCTCCTGCTCCTGATCGCCGCCGCCTTCTTTCGCTTCGCCTTCGGCGGCTAGCGCACTGACTCGAGGCGCCGGGCCGCCGACGGGTGCGGCGCATCGACAGCGCCCGGGTGAAGGATGCCCGCCATGATCTCCACGCTGTCGACAAGGCGAGGACCGGGGCGGCTGAAGAAGGCGTTGCCGTCAACCACCCAGGTCTGCGCTCGCAGCGCCTCATCGGGATCGGCGTCGATCACCTGCCGCCAATCGATCAGGTGCGCCGGTTGGCGCGCCACGCCAAGCCGCTCGTCGCCGCCGGCCAGGGTGACGAGTTCTGGAGTCCAATGGCCGCAGTTGAAGGGTGGGTCGATCCACTCGAGGCAGACCACCTTCCGCCGGGGACGGCCCTCCACCCGCTGCTCGACGGTTGTGACTCGCCGTCGAAGCGAATCGCAGAGGCCCTCCGCGGTATCCGACCGGCCGGCCAGGGCGCCGACGACGCGGATGTTCTCGAAGACGTCGTCGAGGGTTTCCGGTTCGAGCGAGACGAGCTGCGGCGACGAACCCAGCCGGCGCGCGGCCCGCTCCACGATCGGATAGGAGACGGCGCAGACGTCGCAGAGCTCTTGCGTGAGGATCAGGTCGGGACGGAGCGCCTCCAGGAGCGGCGCATCGAGTGAGTAGATGCTGCTCCCCTGGTGCACGAGCTCTCGAATGTGCCGGTCC
>VBFX01000101.1 GCA_005889395.1 Chloroflexota bacterium | reverse complement strand
ATTGCTGTCGGTACCGGTCCGGGTTGGCCGGATCGGTCTTACCCATGAAGATCAGGATCGCGCAGCGCGGATCCATGGCGCCGGAGGTCCACCATTTGCGGCCGTTGATGACGTAGGTATCAGCCTCGCGCCGGATCTGACTCTCGATGTTGGTCGCGTCCGAAGAGGCGACCGCCGGCTCGGTCATGGCGAACCCCGAGCGGATCTCGCCGTCGAGCAGCGGCCTCAGCCATTGCGCCTTCTGCGGCTGCGCGCCGAAGCGCTCGAGGATCTCCATGTTGCCGGTGTCGGGGGCCGAGCAGTTGAAGACTTCGGGCGCCCATTCGACGCGGCCCATGATCTCGCACAGCGGCGCGTACTCGAGGTTGCTGAGTCCGGCGCCTTCGTTCGATTCCGGCAGGAACAGGTTCCACAACCCGGCCGCGCGGGCTTTCGGTTTGAGCTCCTCGACCACCGGGTTGGGCCGCCAGCGGTCGGCCGCCGCCGCCGCCTCGTGGTGGCGGTGCTGGTTCGGATAGACGAACTCGTCCATGAAGGCGCCGAGCTTCTGCCGCAGCGCGGTCACTTTCGGTGAATAGTCGAAGTCCATCGTCCTACCCCTCCTCAGCGGCTTTGCCGATGGTAATCGGAACGGGCCGGGACCGCGATGCGCGGCCCCGGCCCGCCGTGACTACGAGGGAATGCCGCTGCTCGGCGGCGTTGCCGGTGTCCCCGAGTACTGGTTGATCGGTCCCGAGTCGCTGGAGGTGTAGACCGGGCCCACGGTCGTGGCGTTTCCGTCAGCCCCGATGGTCGCCACCTGGACGCCGAGGTACCCCAGATGGTTGCCCGACGAATAGCCGTAGGGTGGCAGGCCTGGACCTCCTGACAGTTTGGTGGTCTCGAGCGTGTGGACGAGACCGCTGCGGGTGGGATTCCGGCCGGCCGCCTTGATCGCCTGGACGAAGGTGTACGCGGCCGCCATCCCATAGAGGACGTTGCCATCCCAGGGCAGGCTCGAGATGTACTGGTCGTGGATCCCCTTGAACAGCGTGATCCATGGATTCGAGGCATCGGTCACCAGCGGCAGGTAGGCATCGGTGACCATCCCGGTCAGCAGCTGGCTGCCGACTGCGCCCTGGGAGAACTTCTTCAACAACCCGGTGAGCGTCGGGACATCGGACCCGACATTGCTCACGATCCAGATCGGGTGGTAACCGTACTTCGCCGCCGTCAGCAGCGCCAGCGCCGTGAACGCCGGGATGCTGAAGGAAACCACGACCTGGGCGCCCGACGCCTGCAACGCCGAGATCTGCGGCGCGACGTTGGTGTTGGTCGGGACATAGTTCTGGCGGCTGGCCACCGCGGAGAGCTGCTGGTCGAGGCCCTTCACGCCGTCCAGCCCGAATTCATCGTTCTGATAGAAGTAACCGACCTTCTTGCCGGCGAGGTTCTGCTGGATGTACTGGCCCAGGATCTTGCCTTCGATGGTGTAGTCGGTTTGCCACCCGAACGTGTAGGGATGATTGGAGGTATCGTTCCAGCAGTTGCAGCCGCTGGCGACGAAGAGGTCCGGGACCTTTTCCGAGTTGAGGTAATCGACGACCGCGAGGTGGGTCGGCGTTCCCAGCGCGTTGAAAACGGCAAAGACCTTGTCCTCCAGCACGAGCTTGCGAGTGACGCTGGAGGTCGTGGTCGGGTTGTAGCCGTCGTCGAGATAGTTGTAGGTGATCTTGCGTCCGAAGACGCCGCCGTGCGCGTTGACGTACTGGAAGTAGGCGTTTGCCGCGGGGGCGATCTCGGAATACCCAGGGGCAGCCGGACCGGTGAGCGGCTGGGTACTGCCGATTTTGATCTCGCTCGCGGTGATGCCCGGAGCCGAAGCGGTATTCGTGGTGCTGGTGCTCTGGCCGCACGCCGCCAGCAGCGCGACGGCGCAGCCGATGGCTACCCGGCTCATCACCGTTGTCATCTGGTTGATCTGAGTGTTCAAGCGGACCTCCTTCCTTTTAATGTTTGAGCGCTAGCTTCCGGCGGGATCGTCCCAATCGACCACCCCCTTGTGATTGGTCGTTGCCCCAGCCAAGCGGGCGCGAGCCAGGGCGAACAGGCGGCGGAGACCGCCGTCGATCCCGTCGGGAACCACCAGCATGGCGACCACCAGGACGGCGCCATAGATCAGGAGCGGCAGGTTGTTGCCCACCGCGCTGGGCAGCTTGAGGCTGCTGGCCATGCCGCTGGTGAGGGCGGGGACGTACACCAGCACGATCGAGCCCCAGACCGCTCCGCTCAGGCTGCCGAGTCCGCCGATCACGATCGCGCTCACCAGCTGCAGCGAGAGCGCAACGCCGAAGCCGGCCGGCGCCGTCAGGCCGGCCCAGTAGGCGAAGAGCGACCCGGCCAGCCCGGCGCAGGCGGAGCTGATGACGAAGGCGATCACCTGCGTCCGCGCGACGTTGATCCCGGCGAGCGCCGCCGCCGCTTCGTGATCGCGGACCGCCTTGAAGGTCCGGCCCACCGAGCTCTGCAGCAGGTTGTCGAGCAGCACCATCGTGACCAGCGCGGCCGCGATCGCGATCCACGCCAACCAGCGTTCCGGCGGAAAATCCGCGCCGAGCCAGCCGGGTGCGGTGGGCGGCGGCACGGTCAGCCCTTCCTCACCGCCGAAGACGTGAGAGTATCGCGTGGCAATCTGCGGCAAGCCCACCGCCAACGCCAGCGTCGCTCCGGCCAGATACGGCCCGCGCAAGCGGGCCGCCGCTACGCCAAAGACTGCGCCAACCAGTGAGGCGGCGGCCAGCGACGCCAGCAGCACCAGGATGAGAGGTAGGTCATGACCGCGAAGCATGAGCGAGGTCGAGTACGCACCCACCGCCATCAGCGCGCCGTGGCCGAGCGACAGCTGGCCGTTGACGCCGGTCAGGAGGTTGAGCCCGGCAGTGGCGATCGCGAAGATCGCGACCGCGGCCAGGTTGTAGTCGTCGTAGGCGCCGATCTGCGAGCTCAGCAGGAGCAGCAGGATGAAGGCCCCGAGCGCGAGGCCGAGATGGCGGCTCAGCATTGGAGTCACGAGCGACCGCCAGCGCGCCACGGCAGCCGGCATCGCTACACCACCCGCTGCGCGCGCCAGGCGAGCAGCCCACTGGGCCGGACCATGAGCACGGCGATCAGGATGACCAGCGCGCCCACCGTCTCCAGGTCGGAGCCGAGGTAGCCGCCGACGTAGCTCAGGGCGAATCCCATCGCCAGGCCACCAACGACGGCACCGGGCGGGCTGTCGAGGCCGCCGAGGATCGACCCGGTGAAGCCGAAGACCAGCACCTGGTCCATGTAAGTGGGATAGAGCAGCAGCGAAGGGGCGATGAGCAGTCCGGCCAGCGCCCCGGCCACCGACGCAAGCGCCCAGCCCAGGGTGAGCATGCGGCCGACGCGAACCCCGAGCAATCGCGCAACCTCGGCGTTGAAGGCGGCCGCGCGCATCCGCAGCCCCAGGTCGGTCCGTTGAAACAGCAGCAGGAGCAGCGCCATCAGCAGCAGCACGCTGACGAGGCTGAAGAGGTCGAAGGCAGAGAACGGAACCTGCAGGGAACCCACCCGGATACCCACGATGGAGAAGGCCGCCGGGAAGGAGCGAATCTGCCCGCCGAACAGCATCGGCGCCAGCGCCTCGAGCATGAGGAGCACGCCCAGCGTCAGGATGACGACGTTCAGCGGGGGCGCGCTCTCGACCGGGCGGACCAGCACGCGCTCCACCACCGCCCCCAGCAGAAACCCGCTGAGCAGGGCGACGATGAAGGCCAGCCAGTAGGGCGCGCCACGCTCCAGGGCGAAGAGAGCGATATAGGTGGTGAACATCGCCATCGCACCCTGCGCGAAGTTCACCACCCGGGTGGCGCGCCAGATCAAGACCAGCGCCAGCGCCATGGCGGCGTAGATCATTCCCTCGGTGAGGCCGTTCAGGGTGAGGACGAAGAAGCGTTGCACTCTTTCCGACCCGGTCAGAACCCGAGGTAGGCGTGGCGTAGGCCCTCTTCGGAGGCGAGCCGGTGCGCCTGGTCGTGCGCGACAACCCGCCCCAGCGAGACCACCACTGCATCATCGGCAACGGAGAGCGCGCTGCGGGCGTTCTGTTCGATCAGCACCACGGTCAGCTGCCGCTCCTGGACCAGCTGCTTGATCCGGGCCATGATTTGCGTCAGCACCAGGCTCGCCAGTCCCAGCGACGGCTCGTCGAGCAGCAGCACCCTCGGACGCGCCGCGAGGGCGCGCGCGATCGACAGCATCTGGCGCTCGCCACCCGACAGGGTGAAGGCGGGCAGATGCCGCCGCTCGGCGAGCGGCCGGAACAGCGCGTAGGCTTCAGCCACGCTGGCGCGCCGGTCGGCGCGGTCGGAGCGGCAAAGGCCGCCGAGCCGCAGGTTTTCCTCCACGGTCAGCTCGGCGAGTACGCCGCGCCCCTCGGGCACATGACTGATTCCGAGCCGGGCGATCGCCTCGGGCGACAGCCGCGAGATTTCCCTGCGATCGAACCTGATCGACCCGGACCGCGGCCGCACCAGGCCCGAGATGGTCCGCACCAGCGTCGTCTTGCCGGCGCCGTTGGCGCCGAGCACCGCGGTCACCGAACCTTCGGCGACGGTGAAGGAGACGCGCTCGAGCGCGACCACCGGTCCGTAGGCGACGGTGAGATCGACGATCTCAAGCACTGGCGCCGCCCTCCGCGGTTGTGACGTCCTCGCCGAGGTAGGCGGCACTCACCTGGCGGTTGCCGCGGATCTCAGCGGGCGTCCCGGATGCGATCACCGCTCCGAAGTTGAGCACGGTGATCCGTTGCGAGATCGCCATCACGAGGTCGACGTGGTGTTCGACCACCACCACGCTCATCCGCTGCCGCAGCCGTCCGACCAGCTCGGCGAGCCGCTCGATGTCACCCGCCGAGAGGCCGCTGGCAGGCTCGTCGAGCAGGAGCAAGTCGGGGGCGGCCATCAGCGCGCGGGCGATGATGACACGTTTCTGTACCCCGTAGGGCAGCGCGCCCGGGAGCGTCCCGGCAACGGAGGCAATGCCAAGCTCTTCGAGCACCTGGATCGCCTGGTCGCGAAGCCGGCGTTCCAGCCGGTCCGCTCGCGGCATCGCGAGTAATGAGGCAACGAAATTCGGACGAACGCGGGAGCCAACCAGAACGTTCTCCAGGACCGTCAGCCCCGGCCAGAGGCCGAGGCCCTGGAGCGTGCGGGCGATCCCGAGCTGCGCCAGCTGGTGGGGCGCCGTTCCGAGCAGCGCCTCGCCGCGGTATCGGATCGTGCCCCTTTCCGGGCGAACGAATCCGCAAACGGCGTTGAACAGGGTGGTCTTCCCGGCACCGTTGGGACCGATGATGCCGTGAATCTCATTGGCCTCTGCCCGAAGCGACACGTGGTCCAGCGCCAGCACTCCGCCGAAGCGCACGGTGAGGTCCGCGACGTCAAGCGTCGGTTGCTCCAACCCTTGCCCTCTGCTCCCTAACGAGCGTTCGTCAGAGTATAGCCGCCCCAGCCACGCAATAAGGCGACCGCCGCGTCGACGTACGTCCCGGCGATCCGTTCGATGTCCGCCTGGTCGCGGGCCTGGAACCACTGGAACATCCCGTTGACCATGTCGAAGACCGCCATGGCAGCGAGCTTCGGGTCGTCGACGGCGAACAGCCCCTGCCGCCGGCCCTGCTCGATGACCGCCACCAGGGCATCCCGATAGGCGCGCCGCAGGCTGTTGACCTGCGCGAGCAGGTGTGGGGGAAGACTCCGCCGCTCGCGGGTGTTGACCAACACCTCGCCCCGACGTGCCAGGCTGAAACGAATATGGTCACGGATCACATCCTGGATGGTTTCGACTGGGCCCTTGCCCTGGTGAAAGAGCGGCATGACGGCCGCATTGAAGTCGGTCTGCATCCCAAAGCAGATGGCAAACAGGATGTGCTGCTTACCTTGAAAATGGTGGTACAGCGAGGAGGGGCGCATCGCGAGGGCGGCTGCCAGGTCGCGAATGCTCGCCGCGTCGTAGCCTCGCTCGGTAAAGAGCCGGGTCGCGGTTTCCAGCACCTGGTCGACCCGTAGGCTCGGCGCCCCGGTCGACACCGGCTCGACCTTCTCCATGCGGATGTCCCTGTTGCCATAATAGTGGGACTTCGAGCGAACGATCGTTAGGGAGCGGGCATGGACTTCGCACTCAGCGACGAGCAGCGCATGGTCTTGGGTACCGTGCGCCAGTTCGTCCAAAAGGAGCTCCTGCCGCTGGAAGCGGAAATCCAGCGCGCCGAGCTCGAGGGACGCCAGTTCCCGGATCGGACCACGATCCGGCAGCTGCAGGCGACGGCCCGCAAGGCGGGCCTGTGGGGCCTGCTGACTCCTGAGGAATACGGCGGCGCCAACCTCGGCTTTCTGATGACCGCCCTGATCACGATGGAGACCGCCCGCGCACTGGTGCCCTTCATCTATGGCGGGGGCGCCGACAACATCCTTTATCAGTGCACACCGGTGCTGCGCGAGCGCTACCTGCTCCCCACCATCGAGGGGGAGCGGCAGAGCTGCTTTGCGCTAACCGAACCCGACACCGGCTCCGACGCCACCAACATCAAGATGCCGGCGGTCCGCGACGGCACCGACTGGGTGCTCAACGGCGAGAAGGTCTTCATCACCAACGGCTGCGAGGCCGACTTCGCGATCGTCTTCGCCGTTACCGATCGGAACAAGGGCTACAAGGGCGGCGTCACCGCCTTCCTCGTCGACCGGGCAATGGGTTGGACCAGTCGCCGGATCGAAACCATGGGCTCCTGGGGGCCGGCCGAACTGCACTTCGAGAACGTCCGGGTGCCGGCCGAGAACGTGCTCGGCGAGGTGGGCAACGGTTTTCAGCAGGCGATGGCGTGGATCGGCCAGGGCCGCTTGCTGATTCCCGCGCGCGCCGTCGGCCAGGCGCAGCGGTTGGTCGAGATGGGACGCGAGTACGCCCGCCAGCGGATCGCGTTCGGTCACCCGATCGCCGACTACCAGGCGATCCAGTGGATGCTCGCCGACAGCGCAGTTGAAATCG
>VBFX01000100.1 GCA_005889395.1 Chloroflexota bacterium | reverse complement strand
AATAGTCGATCAACGGCGCGGTGTGCGTGATGAAGACGTCGATGCGGTGCGCCACGATCTCTGGCCGGTCATCGGGCCGCTGATAGAGCTCACCGCCATCGGCCGTGCAGCGAGGGAGGTCGCGGGCCTGCTGCGGCGTAAAGGTGTAGACCGCTCCGCAGGTGCGGCAGCAGTAACGATGCGACAGCCGGTCGATCAGCACCTGGCGGCTGACCCGAAGGTAGATGACCGCGTCAACGCGCCGGCCGAGCTGGTCGAGCATGGCGTCCAGCGCCTCAGCCTGGGCAACAGTCCGCGGGAAGCCATCGAGGATGAAGCCGTTCCTGGCGTCGGGCTCTTGCAGGCGCGTCCGGATGATGTCGATCATCAGCGTGTCCGGCACCAGCTCGCCCCGGTCCATGTAGCCCTTGACCTGCTCGCCGAGCCCGGATTCCGCCCGCCGCTGGGCGCGGAGCATATCGCCGGTCGCAATCGCCGGGATGTGATAGGTCTCGATGAGCGACCCGGTCTGCGTGCCTTTGCCCGCGCCAGGCCCGCCGAAAAGAATCAAGTTCATAGGGACAGCTCGCGACCTGCGGTCGCTACTTTATGAACCCCTTGTACTGACGCATGATCAGCTGCGTCTCGATCTGTTTCATGGTGTCGAGCGCCACGCCGACCACGATCAGGATCGCTGTGCCGCCCAGGTACATGTTCTGCGTCGGTATTCGGGTCAGGGCGGTAGCGAGCAGGGGGATCAGCACCGTGACCCCACCCAGGAAAAGGGCTCCGGCAAAGGTGATACGCGTCATGGTGCGATCCAGGTATTGCGCCGTCGCCACGCCCGGCCGGATCCCGGGAATGAAGGCGGCGTGCTTCTTCAGGTAGTCCGCCGTGTCGACCGGGTCGAAGGTCACCGCGGTATAGAAGTAGGTGAAGCCAAAGATGAGGACGAAGTAGACGAAGTTATAGAGGATATCGGTGGGGATGTTGGGGCCGGTCGGCACCCAGTAGGTGCGCAGCACTCGCGAGATGGTCCCCCACGGTTCCGGAGCCGTCGCCAGAAAATTCCCGATGATCACGGGGAAGAACATGATCGAGATCGCGAAGATGATTGGAATGACGCCCGCCTGGTTGACCCGCAGCGGTAGGTGTGAGCTGCGGCCCTGATAGATCTTGCGGCCCACCACCCGCTGCGCCGACTGGATGGGGATCTTCCGCTGGGCCTGCTGCACTTCGATGATGAACGCGGTCACGACGATCGCGAGCGCCGCGAAGAGCAGCATCGGCGCCAGGTTCGACTGGCCGCCGCCGGTCAGCAGGTTGTAGATGGTGTTGGGGATCCGTCCCACGATCCCGGCGAAGATCACGAGCGAGATGCCGTTGCCGATCCCGTATTCGGTGATGAGTTCGCCGAACCACATCAGCATCACGGTGCCGGCGGTCAGCGTGATCATGATTTCGACGATGCCCAGCCAGCTGAGGTTGGATAAGACGCCCTGCCGGCTGAAGACCAGCGTCAGCCCCCAGGCCTGGAGCAGCCCCAGGCCGACGGTCAGCCAGCGGGTCCAGCGTGTGATCTTCCGCCGGCCGAACTCCCCATGGCGATGATGGAGAAGGTCGACAGCCCACCTCCCGAGAACAGGTCGAGCAGACCGAGGAAGGCATTGGTATTGAAGAGCTTGTCGAGGGCGGCCTTGTCCGCGCCGGGCACGGCGATGTGCGCTAGGATCCGGAATACTAGGAAGAGTCCCAGCGTGAACAGGATCTTGCGGCGCAGCTCGGGAATGCGGAGCGCGTTACCGATCGCTTCTAACATGGCCTAGCTCTTCTTCTTACCCTTCTCGGCTTTCGGGGAATCCTCGCGCTTTTCGGCCTTCGCCTTCTTCGAGCCCTTGGCCGGCGCGGCGTCGGCTGCCGCTTCCGAGGGCTCCTTTTCGACCGCCACCGGCGCGACCGGCTTCGGCTGGTTCTTCGCGCGCTTGGTTTTTGGCCGAATCGGCGCCGGAACTTCGATCACGGCGGCCGTTCCCCCGGCGGCCTCGATCTTGCGGCGCGCCTCCGCCGAAAACTGGTGCGCATGGATCACCAGCTTGCGTCGGAGGTCTCCCGTCCCGAGCACCTTGATGCCGGCGCCGACGTCCTTGACGAGACCGGCCTCCAGCAGGGATTCCGGCTGGATCTCGGCGCCATCCTCGAAACGGTTCAAGCGGGTCAGGTTGAGCACGGCGAATCGCTTCTTCCAGCGGTTGTGAAAGCCGCGCAGTTTGGGCGTCCGCATGGTCAGTCGGGTCTGGCCGCCCTCGAACGTCTTCGGCATATTCACCGATGTCCGGGCTTTCTGCCCCTTCTGGCCCCGCGTCGCGGTCTTGCCGTGGCCCGATCCCGGCCCGCGACCGACACGCTTGCGGGGGTGGTGGGAGCCCGGCGGTGGCTTCAGCTCGTGGAGCTTCATGCCGTCTCCTCGACCTTGACCAGGTGACGGACCTTGTGCACCATGCCGCGGAGTTGCGGGCTGTCCTCGTGCTCGACCGTCTGGTTCAGGCGCCGGAAGCCGAGCGCCTGCACGGTCCGCTCCTGGTCGGGCTTCTGCCCGATCACACTGCGGACGTAGGTGATCTTCAAGCGCGCCATGTCAGCCGACTGGCTCCTCGACCGGAGCTTCCGCGACGGCTGGTGCGGCCACAGGCTCCGGCTTCTTGCCGCGCCGGCTGAGACGCTCCATCTCATCGGCGGGTTTGCCGCGCGCCTGGGCGATGCTATCCGCCGTTTGCAGCGCCTGCAAGGCGGCGATCGTGGCGCGGACGGTGTTGACGGGATTGTTGGTGCCCAGTGATTTCGTGATCATGTCCTTGACCCCGGAGAGCTCGACGACGGCGCGCATCGCGCCGCCCGAGCGGATCCCGGTCCCCGGCGCGGCCGGCTTGAGCAGCACCTTGGCAGCCCCCTTCTTCAAACGGATCTCGTGGGGGATGGTGGTGCCCACCATCGGCACGGTGATGAGATGCTTCTTCGCCGACTCCACCGCCTTGCGGATGGCCTCGGGCACTTCGCCCGCCTTCCCCAGCCCGGCCCCGACGCGGCCGTTCTGGTCGCCGACCACCACCAGGGCGCTGAAGGAGAAGCGGCGGCCGCCCTTGACGACCTTCGCCACCCGGTTCAGGTGGACGACTTTCTCCGTGAATTCCGACTGGCCTCTTCCGTACTGGTAACTCATGGACTCCTTCTAGAACTTCAATCCGGCGCTGCGCGCGGCTTCGGCCAGCGCTTTGATCCGACCGTGATACGGGAATCCGCCGCGATCGAAAACGACGGTCTCGATGCCCGCCTGGCGGGCGCGCTCGGCGATCGACTTGCCGACGGCAGTCGCGCCTTCCGCACTCGATGGCGACTTCAGACTCTTGCGGAGCGCGCCGTCGGTCGTCGAGGCGGCGGCCAGCGTTCGTCCGGAGACGTCATCGATCACCTGGGCATAGACGTGGTGCAGACTGCGGAAGACGGCGAGCCGCGGTCGGGTGGGACCGCCCTCGAGGTGAGTCCGCAGCCGAACATGCCGGCGCATCCGCGTGTTGCGGCGATCGGCTTGCTTGTTCATTACTTCGCCGCTCCGGTGCCGGTCTTGCCGGTCTTGCCCGCCTTACGGCGGATCCGTTCGCCGCGGTAGAGGATGCCCTTGCCCTTGTAGGGTTCAGGGGGACGGATCTTCCGCACTTCGGCGGCGACCTGGCCGACGTCTTCTTTGCTCGCGCCCTTGATGTTGATGCGCGTCGGCTCGGGCACGTCGATCGTGATGCCCTTGGGCACCGGGTAGCGAACCGGGTGCGAGAAGCCCACGTTGAGGACCAGCGCCTCGCCCTGGCGCGAAGCGCGATACCCCACGCCGACCAGCTCGAGCTGCTTCTCGTATCCCTTGCTGACGCCCTCGATCATGTTCCAGACGAGCGTGCGGGTCAGCCCATGCAGCGAGCGGTGCAGCTTCGATTCGCTCGGCCGCTCGACGACAACCGTGCCGTCCGTCACCGTCACTTTCATCTGTGGATTCAGCTCGCGGCTGAGCTCCGCCTTTCCGCTCTTGACGACCACGGTGTGATCGGTAAGCGTCACCGTGACGCCGCTCGGGATCTTGACCGGAAGCTTGCCAATCCTACTCATGGGTCACCAAACGTAGCACACGACCTCGCCGCCGAGGCCGGCCTTGGTTGCCTTCTGTCCCGACATGACGCCGTGCGACGTCGAGAGGATGACGATGCCGAGGCCTCCGAGCACGCGCGGAATCTCTGTCTTGCGTGCGTACACGCGCAGGCCCGGCTTGCTGATCCGCCGCAGGCCGGCGAGTGACTTGCCGCGGGGCGACTTCGGCTTGAACGTGATGTCGAGCTTCTGACCCTGTTCCGCCGCGGCGACGTCGTAGGAGGCGATGTAGCCCTCTTCCTTGAGAACGCGCGCGATCTCCACGCCGACCCGCGATGCCGGCAAGGCGACGCGCGAGTGCCCGGCGGTATTCGCGTTCCGGATCCGGGTCAGCATGTCGGCGATGCTATCGGTGCTCATCAGTCTTGTGCCTTCCTCCTCACCACGACGACTTCTTCACGCCCGGGACCTGTCCCTGCGACGAGAGCATGCGAAAACAGATGCGGCAGATGCCGAACTTCCGCATGTACGAGCGCGGCCGTCCGCAGAGGTTGCAGCGATTGTGCTGCGAGACGGCGTGCTTGTGTTTGCGGAGTCCGCGATTTACGGTCGACTTCTTAGCCACTCAGCCTCAACCTCACTTCCTGAAGGGGAACCCGAGCTCCGCCAGCAGCGCGCGTGACTCGTCGTCGGTGCGCGCGGTGGTGACGAAGGTGACCTCGAGACCCCGCAATTTATCGATCTTGTCGTACTCGATCTCCGGGAAAACCAGCTGCTCGCGCAGCCCGAGCGTGTAGTTACCGTGGCCGTCGAAGCCAGTCGGCGAAATGCCGCGGAAATCGCGAATCCGGGGCAGCCCGACCGAAAGCAGCTTGTCGACGAACTGGTACATGCGGGCGCCGCGAAGCGTCACCTTGATGCCGATCGGCAGGCCAGCCCGCAGCTTGAAGTTCGCGATCGCCTTGCGCGATTTCAGCACGACCGGCTGCTGGCCGGTGATCTTCTTCAGGTCGGCGGTGGCGGCGTCCAGTGCCTTGGGATTGGAGATCGACTCCCCGATCCCGATGTTGACGACGACCTTGATCAAGCGTGGCACCTGCATGGCGTTGGTGTAGGCGAAGCGCTGGATCAGCGCCGGGACGATCTTGTCCTGGTAGCGCTGCTTCAGCCGGAGCTCGGTCCCGGTCGGGCTGGCGGCGACGCTCATATCTTGTTCCTCACGCGCTCGTAGATCTCACCGCAGTTCACGCAAACGATCGCCTTCTGCCCATTGGGAAGCACCGTCTTGCGGATGCGGGTGGGCTTGTCGCACTTGTTGCAGACGAGCATCACGTTGGAGTAGTCGAGCGGCGACTCGAAGTCGACGATGCCGCCCTGGCGGACCGTCGTCGAGCCCTTCTGCTGACCGGCACGCGTGTGACGCTTCAGGATGTTGACGCCCTTGACGACGATCTTGCCCTGCTGCGGCACGGTGCGCACGACGACGCCACGCTTGCCACGATCCTTTCCGGACATGACCTGCACGGTGTCGTCGCGATGAATGTCGAGATGAAGCCGGGACATTGCCTATAGGACCTCCGGTGCCAGGGAAACGATCTTCATGAAGTTCTTGTCGCGAAGCTCGCGCGCGACCGGGCCGAAGATGCGGGTGCCGCGCGGGTTGTTCTGCGGGCCGAGGATGACGGCCGCGTTCTCGTCGAAGCGGATGGTGGAGCCGTCTTGCCGGCGGAACTCGCGCGAGGTCCGCACGACGACCGCCTTGACGACTTCGCTCTTCTTCACCTGGCCGCCGGGCGTGGCCACTGTCACGGCGGCCGTAATGACGTCGCCGATGGAGGCGTACTTGCGGTAATGGCCGCCCATCACCCGGATCAACAAGATCTCACGCGCACCCGTGTTGTCCGCCACCTTCAACCGCGACTCTTGCTGGACCATGGCGACGGCTATTTTGCCTTCTCCACGATGGCGACGACGCGCCAGCGCTTGTCGTGCGACAGCGGCCGGGTTTCCATGATGCGGACCCGGTCGCCGACCTTGCACTGGTTCTGCTCGTCATGCGCCTTGAATCGGGTGGATTGCTGGATGTGCTTCTTGTACTTCGGATGCTCCTTGAGGGTCTGCACCCGAACGATGACGGTCTTGTCCATCTTGTCGCCGATGACAGTGCCGGTGCGCGTCTTGCGCATCGCGCGTTCCATCACCTGGTCCTCACTTCGAACTTCAGTCATTTCAGAAACCTCTCAAACGCTCGCATGGCACTCAAGCGCCGCTCGCCTCGGGCGAGGCCCGGCGGCGCCGCGGCTTGGGGGGCGCCGGTTCCGGCGTAGCCGCGGGGGCACCGGTGCGTTCCTTCAGGAAAATCTCGGTCAGGATCTGTGCCAGGTCGTGGCGCACGTGCCGGATCTGGCGGTGGTTTTGCAACTGGCCGGTCGCCATCTGGAATCGCAGGTTGAAGAGCTCCTGCCGGGAGTCCTTCAGCTTCTTCTGCAGATCAGGCATGGAGAGTGCCTGAAGATCTTTCATCTTCATTTCTTCGCACCACCCTTGGCCGGCTTCGGCGGAGCCGCGGCCGTCGCTTTCGGCGCCGCGCCCGGCGCGGCTTTCGGTGCCGCACCCGGGGCGGGTTTCACCGACGGGGCGGCACCGGGGGCCGCCTTGGGACCCCGCGCCGGAGCCGCGGCAGCGGCGGCGGTCGGAGCCGTCGCAGCACCCGCGATGCCCTCGACCTCCTCACCCGGTTTCACTTCAGCCGGTCCCTTGATCTTCACGTCGGCGGCGGCCTTGACACCCGACTTGATGCCCAGCGTGCGAGTCTTCATCGGCAGCTTGTAGGCGGCCAGCTGGAAGGCGCGCTTCGCCATTTCCGGCGTGACGCCGCCCATCTCGAAGAGGACCCGTCCCGGCTTGATGACGGCCACCCAACCCTCGGGCGCACCCTTGCCGCTTCCCATGCGGGTCTCGGCCGGCTTCTTCGTCACCGACTTGTCGGGGAAGACCCGGATGAAGACCTGGCCACCGCGGCGCACGAAGCGCGTCATGACGCGCCGGGCCGCCTCGATCTGGCGGTTCGTCATCCACGCCGCCTCTGAGGCCTGCAAGCCGAACTCTCCGAACGCCAGGTCGGCACCCTGGGTGGCCACGCCGGTGCGGCGACCCCGATGGAGCTTGCGATGCTTGACGCGAGCGGGCAGCAACATCTCTTATTCCTTCTTCTTCGTCGCGCGGGCGCGCGGCGCCTTTGGTGCGTCCGATTTCTCGGTCGTGGTGGCGCGGGCCCGGGTGGCTCGTTTCGCTGCCGGCTTTTCGCCGGTGTCTGCCGCCTTGGTCGCTCGGGTGGCGCGCTTCGGCTTGGCGACGGGCGCCTCGGCGGTCACCGGCGCGGGGGCCGCGGCGGGCGCCGGTTGGGGAGCGGGAGCCGGCACGGCCGCCTGCACCAGCTCGGCCAGGGGGCTGGGCGCCGCGCCGATTGCGACGCCCACCGGGACGCCGGCGTCGGCGGGCTCTTCCGCCGCGGCGGCCGGCTTGGGCGGCGCCTCGGTCGGGAAGTTGCCGGTATAGACCCAGGCCGACACGCCGATGCGGCCGAAGGTGGTCTTCGCTTCCGTCTGGCCGAAGTCGATGTCCGCTTTGAGCGTGTGCAGCGGCACCCGGCCCTCGCGGTTCCACTCGACGCGCGCCATCTCCGAGCCGCCGAGGCGGCCCTTGACGCGGATCTTCACGCCCTGGGCCCCGGCCCGCATCGTCTTCATCAGGGACTGCTTGATTGCCCGGCGGAAGGCGATCCGCTTCTCCAGCTGGGCGGCGACGTTCTCCGCCACCAGCTGGGCGGCGAGCTCCGGCTTCTTGATCTCCTGGATCGTGACCCGCACGCGCTTCCCGGTGATCTTCTCCAGCTCATCGCGCAACTGGTCCACGCTGGTCCCGCCCTTGCCGATGACGATGCCCGGCTTGGCGGTGTGCAGCGTAATGGTCAGCGCGGACGAGGACCGCTCCGTTTCGATCCGGGCCAGGCCGGCGTTCTTCAGGCGGATCATCAGCATCCGCCGCAAGCGGACGTCCTCGAGCAGAAGCGGCTTGTACTCCTTGTCCGGAGCGAACCACTTCGCCTCCCAGTTACGGTAGACGCCCAGCCGGAACCCGTTCGGGTGAACCTTGTGCCCCATCTACTTGCTCTTTTTCTCCTTGGTGTCTTTCTTGCCGTCGTCCTTCTTTTTGGCTTGTGTCTTTTTCGCCTCAGTCTTCTTACCCTCGGTCAGCGCCTTTGACGCAGACGGCGCGGGCTGCGCCTTCGGCTTCTTGGGCGGGGCCGGAGCCACCGGCTCGTCTGACTCGGTGGTGGCAGGCGTCGGCGCGGCGGCCGGGCGCGCGGCGGCAGCCGGGGTCGGCCGGCTGGCGGCGGCCGGTTGCGGCGCTCGCGGCAGGGCCGCACTGCGGCGCTTCACGACACCCGGGCGGTCTTCGACGATGGCGGTGATATGGCTGGTGCGCTTGAAGATGCTGAACAGCCGGCCCATGGCGCGAGGCTGGCCGCGCTTCAACATCGGACCCGGCTCGACCCGGATGTCCTTGATCACCAGGTCGTCCTTGACCAGGTTGAAGTTGTTCTCGGCATTCGCCTGGGCGGAGCGGATCACCTTGGCCACGTCGCGCGCGGCGGCCTTGGGCATGAAGGAGCAGGCGACCAGCGCCTCACTCACCGGCAGGTCGCGCAGCGTCCGTGCGACGAGTCGCACTTTCCGCGGCGAGGTCCTG
>VBFX01000355.1 GCA_005889395.1 Chloroflexota bacterium | reverse complement strand
CATCCGCGTTCAGGTCGAGGTGCCGCACCGTCAGTCGCTGGACAGCTCGAACGATGCTGATTGGTCTTCGGAGGAATCCTTGCCGGCCTCGAAGATGCTCCAGCGCAGCGCGAGGGATCCGGCGATGGTGCACAGCGACGCAACCGCCGACACGGATTGCAGCGCGCGGCCGCGGCGACCGCCGGCCAATCGATGGAGAAGCAACGGAAGCACGGCCCCAGCACCAACGGCGCCCAACCAGAACGGCGCCGCGAATCGACCCCTCGTCAGCGGACGCGCGGTTCTTCCCGATTGCACCAGGTAGCCGGCCAGCATGGCGATCTCGCCGGCGGACGCCGCCGACTCGAGCATGCCGAGTCGGTGCAGGGCGGCATCGGGCGCGCCGCGGCGCGCTGCCTGGAGCGTCACCGCGGCCGAGCCGCTGGCGAGCGCCGACGCCATGAACAACCCCCCGAGCAACTTGCTCTTCGCCCACAACGGGATGTTGGTCGCAGCGAGGAGGACGCCTGAGTAACCGGCGAGCGTCAGGCCGAGGGCACAGCCGGCCAATTCCGCAAGCCTGGTGGGCACGAGCCGCGCCAGCACGGCGAGCGGACCGCGTAGGAGGCCGGTGTTGGCGGCGTGGGACGCGGCCCGGGCGAAGGCGACGGGGGTGAAGCCGGTCAAGGTCCAGGCGCCGAGGTTCATGGGGGACAGCGGCTTGAAGATGCGGAGCATGTGATGAAAGCGATCGGGACGGCCCAGGTCGGCGATCAAGAGCGGGGCGCAGGGCAGAAGTGCCGCGGCCGCCAGGTAATAGCCTCCGGCCGCAGCGCGCCGGTCGTCGGCCGAGCCGAAATTCTGCGCCAGCGAGCTGGTGACATACGCGCCGGCCGCCATCCCCCCGAGCCAGAAGTACGTGGGCACTTCCCAGGTCCACACCGGACGCCGAACGACCGGATAGTTGTAGTAACCCTTGCCCCCACCCTCCTCGGCCGCAGGTGGGGGAGGGAATTTAGCGGCGTCCACCGAAGACCAGCGCGCCGACCAGCGCGAACCCGATGCCGACCGCGGCGCTCCACCCGTACCGTTGTGCCATGGTCTTGCGCGGTAGCCGCGGAACCTCGGGCAGGTTGTAGGTCTGCGGCTTGTCCAACAGCAGAAAGAACGCGTGCAGTGGACCGACCTCGGTGGCCTCTTTGCCCTCGGGCATGCCGTACAACTCTGCCTTTGTTTCCCCGCGCGCCTTTAGCTCGGCGAGGCGATGGCGGGCACGCTGCTGAAGCTCCTCGACGTCGCCGAACTGGATCGAAGCCGTCGGGCACGACTTGGCACAGGCAGGGGTCATGTCGTCTTTGAGGCGGTCGTAGCACAGCGTGCACTTGTGCGCCGTCCCCGCCTCGAACTGGCCGTGCTTGGGGGCGCGGTCGATGACCCCGAAGGGACACGCCGGCACGCAGAAACCACAGCCGTTGCAGATGTCCTGCTGGACGTACACGGTGTCGTACTCAGTCCGGATCAACGCCCCGGTCGGGCAAGCCTCGAGGCAGGCAGCATTGGCGCAATGCTTGCAGACGTCCGACATCATCAGCCAGCGCTGATCCTGCCGGTTCGAGTTGGCTTGCGCCTGCTCCACGAACTCGACGTGGCGCCACGTGGTCGCCCCCAGCGTCCCGGTGTTGTCGTAACTGTTGCCGGTCATGGCAAACCCATCGGCGGGCAACTGGTTCCACTGCTTGCAGGCCACCTCGCACGCCTTGCAGCCGATGCACAGGCTGGTATCCGTGAAGAAGCCCCTGGCCTTTTTCGCTGGCGGCGGCGGCTCGACGTTCATCAACCGCTTGTAGGCGTCGATCATCGCAGCCGGCCTTTGCGGAGGGTGCAGGTGAAGGCCTTGTCCTCCTGGCCCAGTGGTACGGCAGGCCGATTTCGTGGATCACTCCACCGTTGTGCCGGAAGGGGCGCATCCGGCGGGTGACGAGCGCACGGCACTCGATCTGGTTGCGCGGGCTCGAGACCACGATCCAATCCATGTTCTCGATGCCTTTCTCGGCCGCAAGCTCCGGACTGATCTCGGCGAACATCTCGGGCATCAGCTCACTGAGCCAGCCGACCCAGCGCGACATGACCCCGGAGGTGTATTGCTCGGTCACTCGATAGGTCGTGACGATGTAGGGGTATTGGGGGTCGCCGGGCGGACTGATCCGATTGTCTTTGCGTGGGAAACGCTTCGCCACGGGACTGTCCTGGCGCGGGTAGAGGGCGTTGTGGAGCGGCGACTCCAGCGGCTCATAGTGGGTCGGCAGCGGGCCATCCTTGAGTCCGCTGGGCGCGAACAGCCAGCCGCGGCCATCGGCCTTGAGGGTAAAGGGATCGGAGCCCGAGTGAAGGTCCACGCCGGCGCCGTCGGCCTTCGCGGGCGTGTCGGGTGCCTTGGTTTCCGGGAAGTCCGGACGGTCGAAGCCCGTCCACTTGCGTTGCGTCGCGTCCCACCAGACGTATTTCTTACGCTCAGACCAGGGCCTTCCCTGCGGGTCGGCTGAGGCGCGGTTGTAGAGCATGCGCCGGTTGCCCGGCCAGCTGAACCCCCATTCCGGGCTGACCCATCCGTCGCCTTTGACCCGCCGCCGTGCCATGTTCTTGCCCTCCTCTGGATACACCCCGGAGTAGATCCAGACGCCACATGCCGTCGACCCGTCGTCCTCGAGCGCGGCGAAGTCGGGCACCAGCTTGCGATCGGCGACGGTGAACCCGTTGACCTCTTTCAAGACGGCTTCGGCGGAGGGCTCATCCTTGATGCGCCACCGTGGGTCGGGATGCT
>VBFX01000354.1 GCA_005889395.1 Chloroflexota bacterium | reverse complement strand
TCCAGGACTGGCAGGTGAGGCAGCTGAATTCCCTGCAAGCCGCACTCAGCTGACAATAGCGGGCAGCATGGCCCGTGCCGTCTCCCCTGCCATCGTCGCCGAGGGCGTGGCTGCCGCCTATGGCGACCGGCTGATCTGGCGAAATGCCAGCTTCACGGTGAACACGGGAGAGTTCGTTGCCGTCCTGGGCCCGAATGGGAGTGGCAAATCCACGCTGCTGCGATTGTTGCTCGGGCTTCAGCCCCCCGCGGCCGGCGGCCTCCAGGTTCTCGGGAAACGTCCGCTTCGCGGCAACCCCCAGATCGGCTATGTCCCCCAGCGCCGCAACATCGACCGGGACCTGCCCGTGCGGGGCCGGGATTGGAGGCCCAGCCGTACGCGGATCGGCCGATCGGTCGCCTGTCGGGCGGCGAGCAGCAGCGTTTGCTGCTGGCGCAGGCGCTCGCCGGCCGCCCACAGATGCTGCTCCTCGACGAGCCGCTGGCCAGCCTCGACCTGCGCAACCAGATCATCATCGCCGAGCTGGTCGCGGAGTTGGCTCGCGCGAACGGGCTCACCGTGCTGTTGATTGCCCACGACATCAACCCGCTGCTGCCGATCGTCGACCGCGTGCTTTATGTGGCGCACGGCGGTCTGGCGATCGGGAAGCCGGCGGAGGTCATCACCACCGAACAGTTGAGCCGCCTATACGACGCCCCCGTCGAGGTGCTGCACGACAGCCATGGCCACATGTTCGTGGTGGGCCTGGAAGCGGAGAGCGCGCATCACGATGCCTGAGCCCTACCTGGCGGTGACACCGTACTTCGGCTGGGACGTGGTGCGCGACGTGGAGGAACTCCTTCGCTACGCCTTCATGCAGCACGCTTACGAGGCCGGGACGATCGTCGCGCTCTCGGCCGGGGTCATCGGGTACTTCGTGGTCTTACGTGGCCTCTCCTTCGCCGCTCATGCGCTCTCCCATATCGGCTTCGCCGGTGCAACCGGCGCCGTACTCGCGGGAGCGACGCCCATCGCCGGCTTGCTCGTCTTCACCATGACGGCGGGCGCCGTGATGGGTGCCCTCGGGCAGCGGCTGCGGGGCCGCGACGTGACCATTGGCCTCGTGATGGCATGGTCGCTCGGCCTTGGTCTCCTCTTCACCTACCTGTACAAAGGGTCGGCGCAGCTGGCGATCGGCATCCTGTTCGGTCAGATCTTCGGTATCACGAGTCAGGAGGTCGCGGTCACCTTCGTTGCCGGATTCCTCACGGTCCTGGCGCTCGTCGCCGTTTACCGTCCGCTGCTCTTTTCCACCCTCGACGAAGAGGTTGCCGAAGCCAAGGGCGTGCCGGTTCGTGGTCTGTCGATCGCCTTCATGGTCATCCTGGCGGTCGCCGTTTCGGAGGCGGTGCAGGTCGTCGGCGTGCTTCTGATTTTTGCCCTGATCGTCGCGCCCGCGGCCATCGCGGAGCGCTTCACGACCCGGCCGAGCCGTGGCCTGCTGCTTTCCGCCGCGCTGGCGGTGCTCTTCACCTGGGCGGGCCTGACGGTCGCCTACTACGTGCCCTACCCGGTCGGCTTCTTCATCACGACGATTGCGTTCGGGAGCTATGTCCTGGCGCGGTTGGCCAGCCCCACCCTGACCCGTCTCCGCAAGCGGGGGAGGGAGCTTCTCGCGCGGGAGGAACAGCTGCGGCATTCGCCGTAGAAGTCGAGGGTCGCGTGGTCGACCCGAAAGCCCCGCTGGCGCGCGATCGTCTCCGCCAGCGGCGCGACTGCCTCTTCGTCCAGGTCCTCGACGGTCCTGCAGCTGGTACAGATCAGGTGATGGTGATGACCGGGCTCACACCACACATAGGCGGAGATGTGGCCTGGGCGCTCGAGGCGCTGCGCCAATCCGGCGCCGACGAGCGTCTCGAGCGATCGAAACACTGTGGCCCGGCCAATATAGGCGTGCTTCTTGCGGACGCGCTCGTAGAGTTCCTGCGCCGACGTTTCCTTTCCCGTCTGCGCCAGCACCGCGGCGATGGCGAGCCGTTGCGGCGTCAGGCGAACGCCCGTCTGCTGCAGGGCGGCCTGGGCGATTGTCTCAACCACACCCAAATGATACTGCTGATCCCGCCTTCCAGGCCTCCCCCGCCTGCGGGGGAGGGCAGGGTGGAGGTATTCGCACCGTTACGTCGATATGGCCACCGCCGCGGTCGTTTCGCGCCCCGGCGTGAAATGGGCCACTCCAGCAGCGGCATTCGGCTCCCTCCTCTTCCCCGCCGG
>VBFX01000353.1 GCA_005889395.1 Chloroflexota bacterium | reverse complement strand
CGACATCGGCGTCGAGCCCGATGACTTCGAAGATCTGCGCTCCCTGGTAGCCGTCGAGCGTCGAGATACCCATCTTGGCGAGCACTTTCAGCGTTCCGTCCTCGAGCGCCTTGACATAGTGCTCCTGCGCGCCCCGGCCATCGGCCGCCTCCCCTTTCAGATGGCCGGCCGACGCCAGCGCTCTGATCGATGCCATGCCGAGACGTGGACAGATCGCCTGTGCTCCATAGCCAAGCAGGCAGACAACGTGGTGGACCTCGCGAGCCTCGTCGGTCTCGACCACGAGGCTGGTCTGGCCGCGCAGGCCACGCCGCATCAGGTGGTGGTGGACGGTTCCGACGGCGAGCAACGCAGGGATGGGCGCCCGCCCCGGCCCAGCGTCGCGGTCCGTCACGATCAGGATGGAGGCGCCCAGGCGCGCCGCGCGTTCGGCATCCTCGGCCAAACGCTCGCACGCCGCGCGGAGCCCGGACGCCCCGTCGGCCACGTCGAAGCTCGCGTCCAGATCGCTCGACGCGAACGGGGTGCCCAGCGCGCGCACCGTGTCGAGCCCCGACGGATAAAGCAGAAATGAATCGAGCTGGACCAGGCGAGCGGCGTCCGGGCCACCCGAGAGCAGGGGTGCCGGGGGCCCGAGATAGCTGCGCAGGGACATGACGAGTCGCTCGCGGAGATGGTCGATCGGCGGGTTCGTCACCTGGGCGAAACGCTGCTTGAAATAGCTGTAGAGGAGGCGCGGTGATTGCGCCAGCACCGAGAGCGCCGTGTCATCGCCCATGGAGAAGATCGGCTCCTTGCCCTGCGTCGCCATCGGTCGCAGGACGTAGGTGAACTCTTCCTTTGTGTAGCCAAAAGCGGACTGGCGGGCGACCGGGTCGGGCATGACCGTCTCGTCCGGTTCCCCGGTGTCGAGCGACTGCAGGTTGTCCTCGAGCCATCGACCGTACGGTTCTTGCGCTGCGAGGCGAGTCTTGATGGCGTCGTTTTCCTCGAGGCCGCCGTGCTCGGGATCGACGCAGAGCATCTCTCCGGGACCGAGCTTCCCGCGGCGGACACGGCCATGTCCACTGACATCGACGGCGCCAGCTTCTGAAGCGCAGGCGATCAGTCCGTCCTCGCAGACGGCGTAGCGCAGCGGCCGAAGGCCGAGAAATCGCGGACCGCCGGATCGACGTCGAAGCCCTCCCAGGCTTCCGGCACCAGCATCGCCAGGCCCTGGCGGATGTCACGGCCACCGCGGACCAGCAGCTCGAGGGCGTTGTCGAGCATGGCCGAGTCGGAGCCGCGTTCATCGATGACGGGCACGAGCAGCCCTTCGTCGTCCGACAGCCCGGCACCGAGGCGACCCTCCCGGGCACGCATCCGGTTGACGTTGCCCTGGATCGTGTTGATCTCGCCGTTGTGGCAGAGCATCCGGAACGGCTGAGCCCGCTCCCATGAGGGGGCGGTGTTTGTGCTGTAGCGCTGATGAAAGATCGCGAATGGGGTGATGAAACGCTGATCGCGCAGGTCGGGGTAAAAGGCCGCCAGCTGATCGGCGGCGCACATCGCTTTGTACGTCATGGTGCGAAACGACATCGAGGCGACATAGGCTCGCAGCCCCGCCGCCCGGATCGCCCCTTCGACGCGTTTGCGCGCCCGGTAGCACCGAGCCTCGGCATCTGCACTCGCCACGGAGTCTCGGACGGTGATCATGGCCTGCTCGATCTGCGGTGCGGTCGAGCGGGCCAGGTCGCCGAGCGCATCGGGATCCACCGGCACCGGGCGCCAGTCGACCAGGTCTAGCTGCTCGGCCCGACAGGCGTCATCGAAGAGCCGCCTCGTCAGGCGTCGCTGGTGATGACCATCCGCTCCCGGGGCGTTCGAGAGGAAGACGACGGCCACGCCAAGTCGGGCAGCGGGCACAAGATTGATGCCGGCTCGCTGCATCCAGTCGCGTAGAAGGGCGTCGGGAACCACGAGCAGCAGGCCCGCGCCGTCGCCGGAGCGGTGATCCGCGGCGATCGCCCCTCGATGACGGACGCGATGCAGCGCTGCGAGGGCGGCGTCGACGACTCCTCTGCTGGCTCGCCCTCCAGCGTCAGCGACGAAACCGATCCCGCAGGCGTCGTGCTCGAAGCGAGAGTCGTACAAGCCCGCGTGACGCAAGGTCGGTACCCCACGCTATCGGAACGTCCGGTGCCACGCCACGGACGATTGCAACCAAAAGGAACGCGGCCGGTCGTACCTTCGGCACAAGTGGGCGCCAGGCGGAGCGGCGCTACAGACAACCGCTCTGCGCGTTTGGCTTATGCAAATCTCACGAATTGCGGTGCAATTGCCAAACGTTTGGCACGGGCTAACCGTGCCCAACCCAGAGAATGCAGCGTTACTGCTCAACGCAGAGCCCGTTCACGAGCCGTTAACGTTGGACCAGGCGCCGGGCACTTACTGATGGCAGGGAGGGACCGCGGGGTGGGGGGACGCGACGCGCGCCAGGGACGGACGACCGTTACCCTGGAGGATGTCGCTCGCGCGGCGGGCGTGCACTACTCGACCGTGTCCCGCGCTCTCGATCCCACCGCCGTTCGGCGCGTCAGCGTCGACACCCGGAAGCACATCCAGTCGGTCGCCAAGAAGATGGGCTACCAGCCGGACATGGTTGCCACCGGCCTGAAGCGCGGTCGCACCCAGACCGTCGCCGCCATCGTCGCCGACCTCGGCAACCCATCGATCGCCCCTGTGCTCCGAGGTATCGCGAGCCGGCTCGAGCCGGCGGGTTTCATGTCGTTGTTCGCCGAGACGCAGGATGATTCCTCGCGCCTGGAGCGGATCCTCAATCACCTGCTGAGCCGCCGAGTCGACGCCATCATCCTCACCGCCGGCCGCGTCGGAGACAGCCGGATCCTGCGCCGGTTCGTTGGGCGCGGGATCCCGGTGGTGCTGGCGCTCCAGGGCGTGCCCGGTATCCGCTTGCCCTCCTGTACCAACGACGATCTGCTCGGCGGCACGCTGGCCGCGCAACACCTCCTTGGGCTCGGGCACCGGCGGTTGGCGCAGCTGCGGGGTCGGGCCGACGTTCAATCCTTGTCCCAGCGCGCCAAGGGCTTCAGCAAGGCGATCGCTGCGGCGGGGGCGACCGAGGTCATCATCCCGTCAACCGCACCGCTTGGGACCGCGGATGATGGACGCCGCCTGATGCGCGTTGTGCTAGAGAGCAAACGGGCGCAACCGACTGGCGTCTTCGCCCACCATGACTTGATGGCGCTCGGCGCGTTGACCCTGGCAGAGGAGCGCGGCTTGAACTGTCCCCGAGACTTTTCAATCATCGGTTACCACGACTTGCCGAACCTGGAGCGTCTGGTCCCAGCGTTGACCACGATCCGCCAACCGCTCGAAGAAGCAGGGCGAGCAGCCTCGGATATGGTCCTGCACATCCTCAACTCCCCGAGTCGGCAACCCCGGTCGCACCGCCTCGCCCCCACCCTGGTGGTGCGCCAGTCGACCGGGCCGGCCCCCGAGCCGGTTATCCAAACCGTGCGAAAATAAAAGTGATGACCCCCGTCAGTGAGCTGATCTCCGTTCGCCATACCGACCTCTACATCGGCGGGTCCTGGCGCCCCGCGTCGGACGCGCAGCGGATCGAGGTGCAGGACCCGGCGACTGGCGAGGTGATTGCGACCGTGGCGAGCGCTTCGGTTCAGGATGCGTTGACCGCCGTCGATGCCGCGTCGCAAGCCTTTCCACCATGGGCCTCGCGGCCGCCTCGCGAGCGCTCCGAGATCCTTCGTGAGGCATTTCAGCTGATGCTCCGCGACCGCGAAAAACTCGCCGAGCTGATGGTCAGGGAGAATGGCAAGACGCTGACCGAAGCTCGCGGTGAGGTCACCTATGCCGCTGAGTTCTTCCGCTGGTTCTCGGAAGAGGCGGTGCGCAACATCGGCTCGGTAAGATCGGCCCGGCGCTGGCTGCCGGGTGCACCGTCGTGTTGAAGCCCGCCTCGGAAACGCCGCTGACGGCGCTCGCCATCGCCGATCTGCTGGAGCAGGCCGGGGTGCCCAAGGGCGTGGTCAACGTCATCCCCTCGAAACGCTCGTCGGAAGTCGTCAAAGCGATGCTCAAGGATCCGCGGGTACGCAAGCTGTCCTTCACCGGATCCACGGAGGTCGGTCGCATCCTGCTGGCGCAGGCCGCGGAGAACGTCATCAGCTGCTCCATGGAGCTGGGGGGCAATGCGCCCTTCATCGTCCTCGACGATGCCGACCTGGACGCCGCGCTGGAGGGCGCCATGATTGCCAAGATGCGCAACACCGGCCAGTCGTGCATCGCCGCCAACCGCTTCTATGTCGACGCGAAGGTCGCGGACAAGTTCGGCGACATGCTGGCCAGCTCCATGGGCGCCTTGCCCGTCGGATCGGGGCTCGATACGAATGTCAAGGTCGGGCCCGTCATCAACGACCCGGCCCGCCAGAAGATGCTCGGCCTGGTCCAGGAGGCCGCCGGCCACGGCGCCCGGGTCCTGACCGGAGGCACAGCGCCCAACCGCCCCGGGTACTTCGTGCCGCCGACCGTGCTGAGCAACGTCGCGCCGGAAGAGCACATCCTCAAGGAAGAGATCTTCGGGCCGATCGCGCCGATTGTGACGTTCCGCGACATCGACCAGGCGATCGGGTACGCGAACAAAACCGAGCGCGGTCTCGCCTCCTACGTCTACACGCGAGATCTGGCGAAGGGCCTTCGGGTTGCGGAGGCGATCGAGTCGGGCATGGTCGGGCTCAACCGGGGGTTCATTTCAGACCCGGCGGCTCCCTTCGGTGGGGTCAAGCAGAGCGGTGTCGGCCGCGAAGGCTCACACGAGGGACTCCTCGAGTTCCTCGAGACCAAGTACATCGCGACCAACTGGTAACCATCCGCGATTCGGGTCCTTGCCGTGCGTGTAGCGAAGGAGGGATGCCTATAAGGGGATGAGCGGAGCCATAAGGGGCAGGTTTCCGACAACGAGGGAGGTCACATGCGTCGAACACTCAGCGTGCTTACCATCGCGATGGTTGTCATTGCGGCTGGCGCGATCGCCGGATCCGCCGCGTCGCCAAAAACGCCACCGAGCAAGCAAGAAATCGCGAAGCGGATTCTGGCCACGCCGGCGGGCAAAACCCTAACGCCCACGGCGCGGATCGCCCTGGAGGCGATCGCGCGCGGCGACCATCGCGCCACGCCCGATTCGAACGGGATCAGCGCGCCGGCCACGACCCGGCAGCCCAGGGGGCTAAAGCCGAGCGGCGGTCCGTTACCGAATGTCCGGGTCAATGACCCAGGCAAAGACTCGAATCAAGCGGACCAAACGACCCAGAGTGAAACCTCGATCGCCGTCGCGAATTCCAACGTCGCCGTTGGCTACAACGATTCGCAAAGGACTTTGCTCG
>VBFX01000099.1 GCA_005889395.1 Chloroflexota bacterium | reverse complement strand
GCGGCGCTCTTTACGACGGAGGTCTGGCCATCCGCCTCGTTGAAGATGGCGACCCCGGCCGAATCATAGCCGCGGTACTCGAGCCGCTTGAGGCTCTCCATGATGATGGGCGCCGCCGAGCGCTCGCCCAGGTAGCCAATAATCCCGCACATACCCCGCGGCCTCCTATGTTCCCACTCTGGACACGGTCAAACGAGCGAACTCAGTTCGTTGTTTTAGGGAAACGGGCCCCACGGCGCAAAGTTACGGGCTGGCCGACGGCGTGACTCCCGGGATGGGTGAGATGAAGACGTGCACCTGGGCGGTCTTCAGGTTCGTCGTGACCCCGTCCGGTGGACGGATGGTGACGGTCCGGACCACGTCGGCCTTGGCGCCGGTGATGTCGATCGGGTCGGTCGCGAGCAGCACCAGGCCGGTGAGGGTGTTCTGGAGCCCGGTCGCCTGGACCTCGAGCGGCGCGATCTGGACGTTGCTCACCCGGTAGCCCGCGGCCGGCTGGCCGGTGAGGGTGAACCCGATCGACTTGGCGACCGTGATGGCGTCCGCCTGGATCACCATCTTCACCGATACCTGGGCCGGAGTGGCGACCAGCGACCTTAGCGTCTTCTTGTTCTTGTCCCAGACGACCACCGAGTAGGGCTGGTTGAAGCCAGGGGCGACGAGCGCGTCGAGGTCGACCAGAACTACGGCCTGGGCGCCCGTGAGCTGGCTCTTGGGGCCGTCGATCCGGACGCTCGCGGGTGTGACGGTGGTCGCGCTGGCCAGCTCGTGGAATCCGGGCGGCAGGGCTTTGACCCGTTCGATCGAAACGGGCAGGGTGGTCGTGCCCAGCTCATCGACGGTGACCGACACCGAGCTCGGCGCAACGGTCGTGACGGCCGGATCGGCGTTATTCACGCGAATGGGCACGTCATTCCTTCCGACGTGGACGGCGGAAAAATTGCCGGTGATGTGCAGCACGGCCGGGTTGGCCCGCAGGAGGGTATCAAAGGCGCGCATGTGGTCGGAGCTGCCAATGGCCGTGATCGTCACTTGCGGGACGTCACCAACCAGCACGAGCCCGGCGGGCAGCACCGGAGGGTCCATCCGCAGGCTGTACTTGTGGTCCTGGGTTGGATTCTGCGCGTACGCGACCACGCTCCAGAGCGCGACGGCAAACGCGATCGCCAGCAGCTTGAGTCGCAGGTTCGCGAGCAGGAACGCTATTTTACCCGGCCTGACCCTAGCGACGCCAGACGGGGAGCGGTGGCCGATGCAGCTCGGAGCGGGGCTGCAGCAAGGATGTCAACACCTGCCGCAGTCGGTCGGGGTCGAGGTTGCGAAGCAGCTTTCCCTCGTGCGCCACGGCGATCTGCCCCAGTTCCTCGCTCAGGATCAGGACAACGGCGTCCGTTTGCATCGAGAGGCCGAGCCCGGCGCGGTGGCGGGTTCCCATCCGCTCGCGGACGGTCCCTTCCTCCGCCAGCGGAAGGACGCATCCCGCCGCCAGGATCTGGTTCCCCCGGACAATGACGGCGCCGTCGTGAAGGGGCGAGTTCGGAAAGAAGATCGCCTCCAGGAACTCGGCGGTGAGCTCGCCATTGATCCGGATGCCGCTGTTGGCGTAGTTCTCCAATCCGGTCTCTTTCTCGAAAACGATCAGGGCGCCGGTGAAACGCTGGGTCAGCTTGGTGGTGGCCCGGATCACCTCGTCGACCATCCGGTTGAAGATCTGCAGGTTGTAGTGGGCCATCGGCCGTCCGATGAAGCCGATCCGGCCGAACTGGTCGAGGGCGCGACGGATCTCCGGCTGGAAGAGCACGATGATGCCGATCAGGACGGCCGGGGCGGCGTTGCGGAAGATCCACGAGAGCAGATGCAGGTCGAGCAGGTTGGCCAGCAAGCCGATGAGGGCGAGGAGGAGGACGCCGAACATCAGCTGGACCGCCTGGGTACCCCGGACCAGCAGGAATAAGCGGTAGAGAAAGAACGCCACCAGAGTGACGTCGATGAGATCGAGGACATGGCGCCAGATGTTCCCGCTCTGGAGGAACACCAGGATGTCGCGCAGGATCACGTCCACTAGCGGTGACTAGTATCGTCTAACTCAGCCCCGCAAAAACGCCTAGACTGCGGCCATGGCTAGGAGCATGGTGTTCGCCCTCATCGCGCCCCTGATCACGACGGCCATCACGACCAACAAGATCATCGCCGGCGTCGTCGTTCTGATCGTGATCGTCGCCGCCGTTGCCTGGTTGATGTCCCGGCGACGCGGATCAAGCTAAGGCTCGGTCAGGGATTCTTCCCGACCAGGAGCGCGGCCGCGAACGCGACGACGGCTAGAGCCACGCCCGCCACAACATAGAGCCTTCGATTGGGCGCCGACACCTGCCCCTGATTGACTCCAGTCGCTCGCATTCCTCGTAGCAAGAAAAAGAGCGCACAGGGCAATCAGGCGCACCTGAATGAGATCCGTCTCCGCCGGCCTTAGCGCGCGCCTGTCGCGCGGGCGTGCTTAGCGCTTGGTGTACTGGGGGGCTTTGCGGGCGCGCTTGAGGCCAGGCTTCTTCCGTTCCTTCATGCGCGGGTCGCGGGTGAGCATGCCGTGCTTCTTGAGGACCGGTCGCATCGCGAGGTCGGCGACGCAGAGCGCGCGCGCGATGCCGTGCTGCACGGCGCCGGCCTGGCCGGACATGCCGCCCCCATCGACCATGGCGCTGACATTGAAGCGCTTGCTGCTCTCAGTCAACTTGAGCGGCTCGACCACGACCATCTCGAGCATCCGCCGGCCGAAGTACTGCAGTGGGGGCTTGTTATTGACCATGATGGTGCCCTCGCCAGGATAGAGGCGGACCCGCGCGACTGCGTTCTTGCGCCGTCCGGTGCCGTAGTAGTACGTGGCGTTATCGGCCAATGACTTCGATGTCTCCTTTCGTTCCAAAGCGAATTGGTACCGGCTGCTGGGCTTTATGCGGATGCGCATCCCCAGCGTAGACCTTGAGGCGGCGCAGCTGCTCCTTGCCGAGCGTCCCGTGCTGCAGCATGCCAGACACCGCATGCCGGAACGGATAGGTTGGATGCTTGACGACCATGTCCTCGTAGGCGCGCTTGCGAAGACCGCCCGGGTAGCCGGTGTAGCGCGTGTAGACCTTGTCGGTCGGCTTCTTGCCGGTCACCCGGATGCCCTTGAGGTTGATGACGATCACGTGGTCGCCGGTATTGAGGTGCGGGGTGTAGGTCGGCTTGTGCTTGCCGCGCAGCACCTTGGCGACGTTGGCGGCGAGCCGGCCGAGCGTCTGCCCGCTGGCATCGACGATGAACCAACTGGCCGTGATCTCCGATGGCTTGGCGCTGTAGGTCTTTCCAGGCACGGGCATTGTCTAGTACTCCACCGCCACCTGCACCAGCCCCTGGGCCGGTGCGAGGCGCAATCCCTTGGTGGACCCGCCCAAGAGCGAGTCGATCCATTCGACCGGCTGGCGGCGGCGGCCCACCTCGACCAGCGCTCCGGCGATGCGGCGCACCATGCCGTAGAGAAAGGCGTCGGCCGCGACCGCGATCGTCACCCAGTCGCCGGCGCGGCTGACCCGCAGGTCGCGGACGTGGCGGACGGTGTGGCCACCCGGCCGTGGGCTCCGGCCGAACGCCCGGAAGTCGTGCGAGCCGGTGAGCCGGTCCCCCGCCGCCTGCATAGCCGCGACGTCGAGCGTGTCGCGCAGGCCCCAGGCGTACTGGCGCTGATAGGCGCCCCGAGGAAGCGACTGGCGGATCCGGTAGGCGTAGAGGCGCACCCGCGCCGAGTAGCGGGCATTGAAGCTGTCATCAACGGCTTCGGCGCGGCGGACCGCGATGTCGGGGGCGAGGCGGGCATTCAGGGCGCCCGGCAATTGCGCAATCGGGAAGTCGCGCTCGAGGTGGAAATTGACCACCTGACCGAGCGCGTGCACGCCGGCGTCGGTCCGTCCGGCGGCCGTCAGCGCGGGCGACTCCCCGGTGAGCGACTCGATGGCCTCGCGCAACGCCGCTTCCACGGTTGGTGCGCTCGCCTGTGCCTGCCAGCCGTGGTAGCGGGTTCCCTCGTACTCGATGACCAGCTTCACGTTCACCGGTCGACGAGCTCCACCAGCACCATCGGCGCGGCGTCGCCCTGGCGGGGGCCGATCTTCAGCACACGCGTATAGCCTCCCGTGCGTTCCTTCATGCGCGGCATCAGCTTGGTGAAGAGCCGCTCGGTGACCTCGCGATCTTCCACGATCGCATCCACCGCCCGTCGGGCAGCCACGCTGTCATTCTTGGCCGTCGTGATGACCTTCTCGACCCAGCGGCGCAGCTCCTTGCCTTTGGCCTCAGTCGTTTGGATGCGGCCGTGGTCGAGCAAGGACGTGACCAGGTTGCGGCTCATCGCCTTGCGATGGGCCGTGCTCCGGCTGAACTTGCGTCCCGCCTTCTGGTGTCGCACCCGACTTGGGCTCCTAGACCAGGACCTTGGTCAGCTCATCCGGCGTGAGGAAGCCGCGCTGTACCAGTTTTTCTTTGATCTCGTCCAGAGACTTCCGCCCGAAGTTGCGCAGGCTCAGAAGATCCTCCTCGCGCAGCGCCACCAGCTGGCCGACCTTGGTGATCTCGTTGGCCTTGAGGCAGTTCAGCGCGCGAACGGAGAGGTCGAGGTCCTCGATCGGCACGTCCGCCAGCCGCGAGGAGAGGTCGTTCCCCTTCTGCTGCGGCACGTCGGCGTCCTTGATCCGCTCGGTGAAGCGGGTGAAGAGGCCCAGGTGCGAGGTGAATTGCTTGGCCGCCTCGCTGATGGCCTGGTCGGGGACGATCGTCCCGTCGGTCCAGACCTCGAGGATCAGCTTGTCCCAGTCGGTCTCCTGGCCGACGCGGGTCTTCTCGATCAGGAAGTTCGCCTTCACGACCGGGCTGAAGATGGCGTCGATCGGAATCACGCCGATCGGCTGGCCTTCCTTCTTGTTCCGCTCGGCGGGCACATAGCCCTTGCCGCGTTCGACCGTCAGCTCCATGCGGAGCCGGCCCTTATTGCTGTCGAGCGTGCAGATGTAAAGCTCCGGATTGACGATCTCGACGTCACTCGGCGCCTGGATGTCCGCCGCCTTCACCTCGCGGGGGCCGGTCACATCCAGCGTGAGGCGGACGGGATCGTCACTGTAGGAGATCAGGTTCAGCCCCTTGAGGTTGAGGATGATCTCGGTGACGTCCTCCTTGACGTACGGGATCGAGGAAAACTCGTGCGCGACGCCCTCGATCGAGACCGAGGTGACGGCGGCGCCCTTCAACGTGCTCAGCAGCACGCGGCGTAGCGCGTTTCCCAGCGTGGTGCCGAAGCCGGGCTCCAGTGGCTCGATCTCGAACTTCCCGTAGGTGCTCGAGTTCTCGATGCTTTTGACTTGGGGTTGGGCGATATCGATCATGGTGCTCCTTGAATGAATGGAATTAGCGCGAATAAAACTCGACGATCAGCTGCTCCTGGATGGTCTGGTCCATGTCGTCGCGTCCAGCTTGCGCGGTGACTTTCGCGGTCATGTTGTCTTTGTCGAGACTGAGCCAGGGAACGACCGGCCGCTGCTCGCCCGCGTCGAGGGCGTTCTTGATGCGGGCGACCTCTTTGCTCGAGTCCTTGATGGCGATCACATCGCCGACGCGCACGGCGTAGGAGGGGATGTTGACGGGACGGCCGTTGACGGTGAGGTGGCCGTGCGAGACGAGCTGGCGGGCGTCCCGCCGCGACGCGGCGAAGCCGACCCGGTAGACGACGTTGTCGAGCCGCGTCTCCAGCAGGCGAAGCAGGTTGAGGCCGGTGACGCCGGCCATCTTGGCGGCGCGGTCGAAGTAGAGGCGGAACTGGCCCTCGAGCAGGAAGTAGATGCGGCGCGCGCGCTGCTTGGCCCGCAGCTGGATGCCGTAGTCGGACACCTTGCGGCGGCGGACCTGGGTGTGCATGCCGGGCGGCATGGCGCGACGATCGAGGGTGCACTTCGTGAAGCACTTCTCCCCCTTGAGAAAGAGCTTGACGCCCTCGCGACGACAGTGCCGGCAGACGGGACCTTCGTAGCGGGCCATTTAGACGCGCCTCCGCTTCGGTGGCCGGCAGCCGTTGTGCGGGATCGGCGTCACATCGGTGATGGCGGTGACCTCGAGACCCGCCGCCTGCAGGGAGCGGATGGCGGCCTCTCGGCCGGCTCCCGGGCCCTTGACGAAGATCTCGATCTGCTTGAGGCCGTGCTCCATCGCACGGCGCGCCGTCGCTTCGGCCGTGATCTGGGCGGCAAAGGGCGTGCTCTTGCGCGACCCCTTGAAACCCTGGCTGCCGGCGCTGCCCCAGGCGAGGACGTTGCCCTGGGCGTCGGTCAACGACACGACGGTGTTGTTGAAGGTGGACTGGATATGCGCCTGGCCCACGATGACGTGCTTCTTCTCGCGGCGGCGGGTGCGGACGACTTTCTTCTTCGGCATGACTGTTACTTCTTTGCCTCGGCCTTCTTGCGCACGCCGACCGTCTTGCGCGGACCGCGGCGGGTGCGGGCGTTGGTGCGGGTGCGCTGGCCGCGCACGGGCAGCCCGCGCCGGTGGCGCAGCCCACGGTAGGTCCCGATCTCCATCAGGCGCTTGATGTTGAGCGCGATCTCGCGGCGCAGCTCGCCTTCGACCTTGGCTTCCTTGTCGAGGACGTCGCGGAGGCGACCGACCTGCTCGTCGTTGAGGTTCTTGACGCGCATGTTGGGATCGACGTTGGCGATCGTCAGGACGCGCCGCGCCGTGTGCGGGCCGACCCCAAAGATGTAGGTGAGCGCAACCTCGACGCGCTTCTCGCGGGGAATGTCAACGCCGGCAATTCGTGCCATCTACCCTCTTATCCCTGCCTCTGGTTGTGTTTCGGCGTCACGCAAATGACCCGCACCGCGCCGCCGCGCTTGATGACCTTGCACTTCGCACATATTTTCTTGACCGACGCTCGAACTTTCATTTCTCAATCTGCCTTTCTCACGATTCGTCCACGCCCCGGATCGAGCTTTGACACCTCGACGCGGACGCGGTCACCCGGGATCACCCGGAGAAACCGAAGCCGCGCGGCCGGCGCCACGTGAGCCACGATCCTGTGGCCGGTCTCGAGCTCGACACGGTAGAGCGCGTTGGGCATCGGCTCCACCACTCGTCCGACGACAACCCCCGTCACCGGCAAATACCCATGACGAGATCGCCGGATTTCCGGCGCACGAGCGAATAGCTTACCACAACAGCCCCCTCATGGCCGCGCCGGAAGGGCTTTCCTCGAGACTGTCAGGATCTCGGGCCCGTCCAGGGTGATCGCCACGGAGTGTTCAAAATAGGCGGACAGACTGTGGTCGACGGTGACCACCGTCCAGCCATCGCCGAGAAGCGCCACATCCGGCCCGCCGGCGTTCACCATCGGCTCGATCGCCAGCACCATTCCCGGCTTGAGCAGCGGCCCGCTGCCGGCGATCCCGAACGCTGATGTCACCGATGCGGTTGCCAACCCGGGCCCGCTCGATCCCGATGCTCAGCGACTCGCGCGTGGCGTCCATCAGACGCTGGGCCTGGGGCGAAATCTTACCGACGCCGACGGTGAGCCCGGCATCAGCCCAGAAGCCGCGGTGGATCAGGCCGGCGTCGAGGCTCAGCAGATCGCCCTCCCGGAGCTTGCGATTGGTCGGAATGCCGTGGACGACCTGGTCGTTGACCGAGGTGCAGATGGCGTTCTGGTAGCCCTGGTAGCCAACGAACCCGGGGATGCAGTCCCGCGCCCGGATGAGGCGGTCCGCTTCGCGGTCGAGCTCGATCAGGGTCACGCCGGGCCGGGCCATCGATTGCAGCTGCGCGAGGGCCTCACCGAGGATGGCGCCCGCCTCTCGCATCAGATCGATCTCGGCCGGCGACTTGTAAATGATCATCGCGAGCCGGCCCCCTTGCGAAGGGCGCTGAGCCGCCGCGTGATGTCGGCGCGCACCTCGTCGACCGACATTTGGCCGTCGATGTTCTCGAGCTTGTGTTGGGCGGTGTAGTAATCGATCAGCGGCGCGGTGTGCGTGAGAAAGACGTCGATGCGGTGCGCCACGATCTCTGGCCGGTCGTCGGGCCGCTGATAGAGCTCACCGCCGTCGGTCGTGCACCGAGGGAGGTCGCGGGCCTGCTGCGGCGTAAAGGTATACACCGCTCCGCAGGTGCGGCAGCAGTAACGATGCGAGAGCCGGTCGATCAGCACCTGGCGGCTAACCCGAAGATAGATGACCGCGTCAACGCGCCGGCCGAGCTGGTCGAGCATGGCGTCCAACGCCTCGGCCTGGGCAACGGTACGCGGGAAGCCATCGAGGATGAAGCCGTTCCTGGCGTCGGGCTC
>VBFX01000098.1 GCA_005889395.1 Chloroflexota bacterium | reverse complement strand
ACGACGCCTTATTGAGTGAGTCGCGCATCTGGCTGTTCTGTGCCTGCTGTGCCGCCTTCGCGAGAGCCTTGGCCAGCTCGTCGCGATCCTTGGGCGAGAGGTTGCGCAACTGCGAGGCCAGGTCGCGTACGGATTGCGCCCCCTGCGCCGGGCTGCTGCTGATCGCCTGGGCGGCGTTCTTCCCGGCCGCCGTTGCACTCAGGGCATTGGCGAGGTTCTGCGCGCTGCTGCTCAGGGCCGGCGTCCCCGGATCGGGTAATTTTTGCAATTGCTGCTCAGCCGGCGTGATCGATTCGAGGGCCTTGCGCGGGTTGTCCGCCTCGCGGATCTTCGCCGCGGCGTCCTGAAGGATCTTCTGCACCTGCGGGTCCACTGGTGTGGGTTTGGGGCTGTCCGCGATTTTTTTCTCCGCAGCCTGCACGGCCTTCGCCGCGCGCGCCTGGCTCAGCCGATCGGCCTGCCGTTGCGCCAGCACCTGGTCCATCGGGTTGGGGAGCAGCGCGAGCGCCAGCGAGAAAATGGCCAGGACGGCGACGACGGAGGCTTCGCCCCGGCTGACCCGAACGGGGAAGGCCCTTGCCAGCCGAGCGCCCGCCGCTTGCGACAGGGCATCACGTAACTGAATGGCGTCCATCGGACCGGACTCGCTCCGCCGCTCCCACGCCGTGGAAAGCCGCTCCTTGAGGCCGAGCCGGAAATCGGCGAGCCGCATAAGGACCGTCGCAGTCGGACGGCGGATCAACCAGGCAAGGAGCGCGATGACGAGCGCGATCGGGATGCCGACGGCGGCCACCAGCGCGCGACCCTCAAACGGTGTAAGTCGGGCGATGACCAGCACCAGGGCGATCCAGGCGAGCGCCGCCACCAGCGCGTGCACCGCGTAGCGCGCGCCGCGAGCGCGCGCGGCGGCGCGGCCGAGCTCGCGGATGATCGCCTCGAGAGAAGTCATGTCGTTACCGGCGCTGCGGCGCGTCTCCGCCAGGGCAGGTGCCGGATGGGTGAAAGCAGGATGGCCCCCACGATCAAGGCGATCAAAGAGAGCATCAGCTGCATCGTCACCGTCGCCTGCCAGTATTGCCAGCCGGTGAAGAGCCCGCTCGGAATGGTCGTCCCGCTGGCTTGCACCGGCCGTGCCACGATGCCTTTGCTGAATGCGCCGTTGGGGCCGATGGGGTAGCAGCTCTGCACCCCAGCGGGTGTGGTCGAGCACGCCATCCCGCCGCCTCCGGTCGGATAGATGTTGTTGTTGCCGTTGCGGACACCGTAGTTGTTGACGGGTCCGTTCGTGCCGATGGTGATGAGGGGAAGAATCGGGCTCAGGTACGTCACCGCGGGGGGAGCCGGCGCGGCCGTGGCGTTCGGGTCGATGTCGGTCGGAAACAGCAGACCGAAGAGCAAGCTGCCGGCGAGCAGGATGAAGGCCGCGCCATAGGCGCTCACGGTCGCCGGCAGCGTGCGGCGGAAGGCCGTCGAGCAGGCGATGCCGATGATGCCGAGTGTCAGGGCGCTGACCGCCGTCACCAGGAACGCCGCTGCGAGCTGGTCCAATTCGATGCCGCCGAACAGGAAAACCAGGCTGAAGATCGGCACCGAGAGCAACAAGAGCAAGAGCACGAATGACATCGATGCCAGCAGCTTTCCCCAGAGGATCGAGAACGACGGCAGCTTGGTGACAAACAACAGATCGATCGTCTGCCGCTCGCGTTCGCTGCTGATGGCGCCGGCCGTCAGGGCGGGGGTAATGAAGGCGAGCAGCACCATCTGGAAAAGGACGAGATAGAGAAAGAGGCCTTGGCCGTAATTCGCCCCCTGGCCCGCGTTGAAGGAGTTGCGGGCGGTAAACGTCATCGACGAGAAGATCGCCCAGCCCAGGCCACCCAGCAGCAGGATGTAGACGGTCATGGCGACCGGTGAGCGCCAGGTTCGCATCCGGGAGCGATACTCCTTGGCGACGATCGGATTCCAGAGCGCGACGGCGATCGGGTTCATGGCGTGTCCTCCGTGGCTCGCATGAACGCATCCTCGAGGCCGCCTTCGAGCTGGCTGAAACCGGAGACTTTTATTCCGGCGGCGGTCAGAGTCTGCAATATGGCAGCCGCCGTTGCATCGTCGCCTTCGTACTCGGCCTCGATCGCGCCGTTCTGCGCGCTGAGCGCGTGGATCATCGGCAACGGCTTGAGGACCGCGACCGCCTCTTCTCGTTGACCAAGGACGCTGATGCGCAACCGCCGCCCGCTGGTCAGCTGCCGGATGACGTCCTGCACCAGCCCGGTTGCCCGCATCCGACCCTGATCGATGATGCCGATCATGGTGCAGAGCTCCGTCAGCTCGGGGAGGATGTGGCTGGAAATCACGATCGTCTTGCCCATTTTCTGAAGCTCTTTCAAGATCTCGCGCATTTCGACGCGCGCCCGCGGATCGAGTCCGGAGGCAGGCTCGTCAAGGAGCAACACGGCGGGGTCGTGCACGAGGGCCCGCGCCAGGCAGAGCCGCTGCTTGAGGCCGCGCGACAGCGTGTCAACGGCTTGATCGCGCCGATCCGATAGGCCGACCAGCTCGAGCAGGTCGTCGGTGATCTTCTTCCGCCGCGCCTTCGGCTGGCGGTAGCAGGCGGCGTAGAAATCCAGGTACTCCGCCGATGTGAGCTGATCGTAGACCCCGAAGAAGTCGGGCATATAGCCGAGGCGCTCGTGCACGCGATCCGGCTGCATGGTCACGTCGGCCCCGTCGACAAACGCGCGTCCCGTGGTTGGTTCCATCAGGGCCGCCAGGATCCGGAGTGTCGTCGTCTTCCCGGCGCCGTTCGGTCCGACAAAGCCGAAGATCTCCCCTCGGGGTACCTCGAATGAGACGGCGTCTAGAGCGGTCCGGCGGCCGTAGATCTTGGTGAGTTGCTCGACGGCGATCACTGAACCGTCCCCGAAAGGGTGATGGCGCCGGCCGCGAAGCCGCTGGTCGTGCTGAGCCGCAGGCGGACCAGGCCGGTCTGCGGATTGACGGCGCTGCCGGGCAGCGTGGTCGTGCCGTTGTCCTGGTAGGCCACGTCGCCCCACGCCGAACGTGACCAGTCCCATACCTCGGCCTGGAGCGTCGCGGCCCCGGTCCCGCCGCCCGGCGCAGGGAGGACCTTGCCCATGTACGGACTGAAGGAGGTCAGGGCGGCGCCGGTTAGGTGCCGGCCAGCGGCGAGCGACGGTGAGAATTCGTAGGTCACACTGCCACTCTGTAGCAGGAGCATGCCCGGCGGTCCCTGTCCCTGTGAGTCGCCCACGACATCCACGATGCGGCCGCTCACCACACCAGACGGCAACGAGCCCGTACCAATGTCGTCCAGCGGCAGCGACAGGGCCACGGCAGATTCGCTTGTGGATCGCGGATGACTGCCATTGACGCTGACATCCTGGAACGGCTGATGCGTCCAGGCGACGAGCATTGGCGTGCTCGTGAGCGAGATGCCGTTAAAGCTTCCGGTGAGCAACAGCGAGAGAATCTGCGTCTTTGCGTAGTCTTCGCGTTGGACCTCGGTCGGCTGGTTTGTCGGCTGCCCATTGAAGAATGTGCTGCCGTAGATGCGGGTATAGACCGGCTGCCCAGCCTGGTTGGCCGGCTTCACCTCCAGGCTGACGCTCGTCATCGCCCCAGGTCGTAGCGCGCCGAAGGTCTGAAAATTGTCGCCCATGATGAGGACGGCATCCGTGAAGGCCAGGTTGGAGCGATTCTCGATCGTGCCAGTGAGCTTCCCGTTCACGAGCTGGATGTGGGCGGCCAGTTGCGGAGCCGAGCTCAGGGACTCGGTGGCGAAGCCGCTCAATGCAAAAGCGGTCATTCCAGGAAGCGTGATGTTGTTGTTGTCGACATCGATCCGGATGCCCGAGCGCGATCCCGTTCCGAAGGCTGACACATCGTAGGCGCCGTTGTTGGCGATCGGGCTGATCAGCAGCCGGCTGCCGGTGATCGTGGCCTGGTAATCACCACGACTCGGTGCCATGATCCCGGTGTAGGTCTCCTGGTAGGCGCGATCCCAGCCCGGCTGCAGGTGCAGGATCGTGATCTGGTTGGCTTGCACGGACCGGCCTTTCGTGAAGACGCCCGCCCCATAGGCGCCGCCCGCGGCGATCACGGCGATGAGGGGCACCGTTACCCAGGCGAGGGCGCGTCGCCGCATCGCCCCCAGCACGAGGTAATTCACCGGGCCGACGAGCAGCACGTAGAGCAGGACGAGCGCGCCGGTTAGTTGCAGGGAGGGAAGGTCGAGTCCGGGGAGGTTGCCTAACGTAGAGCTGAGCGCGCCGCTCCTGGTGCCGATCGTCGACTGCACGCCGAAAGGCACAGGGCCCATCCCTCCGGCGTAGAGGGTGGTCTGGCTTGAACTGTCGGAGCCAAAGACGGCGCGCGCGATGAGCTGGCGCAGCAGCGGGCCGGTGCCGCTCCAACCGGCGACGGGTTCCTGGTTCCAGTCGAAGGTCGCCAGCGTGACGATTCCCGCGCCCACCCGCCGCTCGAGCAGGAGGGCCTGGGCCCCCGCCGCGAGCCACGCCGGCGCGCTGGTCGGGGTGCCGGTCGCCACCTCGACCGGGCCGCCGCCCAGCAAGGCGGTGGTCACCCTCGTCGTGCCGCTGACAGCCATCGGCAGGATCGCCGGTGACAGCCCGGCCAGCGTCTTGCGCCAGGCGGCGCCGGTGCCAAGCAAAAGATCGCCGCCGGCGCGGACGAAGTCGCTAATGGCTATCTTCTGGCCCGCGGTCAGGGAGTCGGTCGCGAAGTCGTCGATGGCGAGAATGTCGAACGCGCGCAGCGGAATCGCCGACTCGGCGATGTCGTCGGCGCGCAAGTGGACCACCCGGGCGGCCACGCTCGCCGGATGCACGGCGGCGAAACCGTCGAGCGACGTGGGCTGGTCGGAGAGCACGCCGATCAGGGTCGAGGTTGTGCTCGCCGACGCCGCGTCCTTGGAGACGATCACTCGGCCGTTCTGAACGATCCGGGCGGTGATGGTTACTCCGTTCGCGTCCACGGTCACATATGCTCGGATCCGCTTGCTGGATCCGGTCGCGAGACTGATCGACTCGTGGTAAAGCGGGAGACCTGTGACACCGGGTTGGCCGTTGAGCGCCTCCTGCACCTCGAGCGTGCCGTCAACCCCCGCGCCGGTGTTCCTGGCGTCGATGGTGACCGGCATCCACTCGCCGGCTTTGACGACGTCCTGGTAGCCGACGTGGACGTTCAGGGTGACCCCATCGGCGGCCACGGCGCCAACGGCTGCCCCCGCCAGGCCGGTCGCGGCCAGCATTGCGGCCAGGGCGATCCGCGCGGGCAGGCGGCAGCGACGCTGGGCACGCATCTACTGCATTAAGACGGCCGCCGAAGGAAAAAGTTCCGTTCTCGCCTCTTCGGCGGCAGTATGGCGGGGTGCCGGCGGGCCGTCAATCGG
The DNA here is from genome assembly GCA_005889395.1 of Chloroflexota bacterium. Classification (GTDB taxonomy): domain Bacteria; phylum Chloroflexota; class Dormibacteria; order CF-121; family CF-121; genus CF-13. The sequence continues at coordinate 1,692 of VBFX01000098.1, read as the reverse complement.
TCGACGGCCCCGCGAGGCTCCTGAAATGGACGGACAGTGACGGTCTGGCCGCTCCAGACGTTATTGCCGGAGGAGGGACTCGAACCCACACGGACTTACGCCCAGGCGCTTTTGAGGCGCCCTCGTCTACCATTCCGACACTCCGGCGTGCCGGACATTGTCTCAAACGCCTCAAACGCTCGCATCGCACTGACGTCTCAAACGCTCGTATGGCACCAAGCGCCACTCGCGTGGGGCGACGCCCCGAGCGCGGCTCGCGTCGGCCGGCGGGCAGGGGGCGAGTATATCCCGAGTACGCTCGTTGGGAACTTATCAGGGATGGTTGCGTCTAACAACTCGAACGACGATCGCGACCTGGTGGGCCGGGCCCGCCGGGGCGATCGGGAGGCGTTTACCCAATTGATCGTGCAATATCAGGTACCGCTCTACAACATGGCGCTGCGGATGGTCGGCAGGCCGGACGATGCCGCCGATATCGCGCAGGAAGCGTTTCTCCGCGCCTGGGAGAAGATCCGCACGCTGCGCGAGGCGCCCTTCAAGTCCTGGCTGTTCCAGATCGCCGCGAACCTCTGTTATGACCATTTTCGTCGGGGACGGAGATACGGGGTCATGCCCGAAGACGATCAGACAAGTACATCCAACGTCGTCGGCCTTGGGATCGCGACGCCGGATCCACAGGAGCGCGCTGAAGCGAACGAGCGGACGCGACTGGTGCGCGACAGCATCGCGGCGCTCGACCACGACATGCGCATCGCCATCGTCCTGCGCGACGTGAACGGCATGGCGTATGACGAGATCGCCGCCGTGCTTCGCGTGCCGCTGGGCACCGTCAAGTCGCGGATCGCCCGGGCACGCGCGCAGGTCCAGGAGCACCTGCAGCGGCATCCGGATTTTTTTCGCACCACGGAGGATGCCCATGCCGAGTGAGCCGCGAATCCCGGCCGAGCCGACGCTGGAGGAGCTCTCTGCGTATCTCGACCACGAGCTCGACTCGGCGACCCAGGCTCGCGTCGCCGACCATGTCGCCGGCTGTGACGAGTGCCGTACTCGCCTCGACGGCCTGCGCGAAACGGCGCATGCCATCCGTGCCTTGCCGATGGAGGCGCCGCCCCGAAGGTTCACCATCCCGGAGCAACGCCGCCCGGCATGGCGATGGGCGCCGGCGGGTTGGATCGGCAGTGCAGCGGTGGCCCTGCTGCTGATCGCCGTGGGTATCCAGAATCTGCACCTCCCAGCGGGTCCGACCGCGACGTCCAGTTCGTCCAGCACGAAGAGCGGCGGCCTGGCTTACGCTCCCGCCACCCGGAGCCAGCACGGCGGCGTTGCTCCGCTCGCGGCGCCGGCCGCGTCGACGCTGCAGAACGACTCGCAGACGAGTGGAGCGATCACGAATGGCGCGACCGTCGTGGATCCAACCAATGGCGCGCGCCGCCTGGTTCTGGATACGGACAGGACGTCCTATGCAACGAATGGCCGGATGCGGGTGACGGTCCAGTTGATCGGCTCACCGTCGCCGTCCCTCAATAGCGGCGACCAGGGGCTGACCCTGACGCTGGTCCGCAACGGACAGGGCGTCGCACTCAATCCGGTTGGGGTCGAGAGCTTTAACGGCACGCCGATCTTCGGCGGCTGGTATGACCTTGCCAGCTTCCCCCTGACGTCACCGCGCGCCGGCGATTATCGGCTCGAAGC
>VBFX01000356.1 GCA_005889395.1 Chloroflexota bacterium | reverse complement strand
ACGCGGCTTAAGTTTGGTGACTGGCGGCTTCAAGAGCCGCCCGAACCCGATCGCCAAGCGTCGAAAGCCGCTCGACAGGCTCGTTGCTGAAAACGAATCGCACATGACGGTCAGCGATCTCGCCGCCCCAGCCACGCATCGGAGTGGCGGCCACCTTTTGCTCGAGAAGGCGCCGGGAGACCTCGGCGCAGTCGAGGCCGAGGGATGCCACGTCAAGGAGGAGTGACCACCCTCCAGCTGCGCTCACTACCGGAAGGCCTTCGAGCTGCCGAAGCGTCTCATCGCGACGCCGCTGCCACTCGGCGTTGGCAGTAGCGAGGTCGTCGTCGGGCAAGCCGAGGGCGACGCGCGTCCCGATTTGAGCGAACCCACTCGCCACCAGACCGTTGTAGATGTGCACGCGCGAGACATCATTGGTGAGCTCGCCCGGCGCCACCACCCAGCCAACCCGCCAGGCGATCATCCGCCGCTCCCACGGGGAACTGACCGTCACCGTTCGGTCCCGCATGCCCTGAAGGGCCGCGGGGTGCCGGACCTGCCGTCCGTCGAACAGGACCGCTTCGTATGCAGCCCAGTAGAGGAGCCAGGCGTCGCGTTCCTGACAAATCGAGGCGATGGCATCCCACTCGTCGTCGCTCGCAACCCATCCGGACGGAAAAGACGCGTTGTTGATAAAAAGGACGCGCGTGCGCTCGTTGACAGCGGCTCGAAGAGCCTTGAGATCTAGTCGCCAATGGCCATCGGATACGCCCAGCCGGGCCAGGCGCGGAACCGCACCTACAAGACGTACGCGGTTGAGCATGCCGGCATAAGTCGGGTCGGTGAGGATGACTTCGTCCCCGGGATCGGTTAGGCAGAACAGAGCGTCGAGCATCGCGTCGCCCTCGCCGGATGTGATTACGATCTCGCGGCGACCGTCGTATCGCGGTCCACCGCGACGTTCGATATACGCCGCCACGGCCTCCTTGAGGTCATCGCGTCCTGTGAAGGGCAGCCAGCTATTCGCGTCGTCTTCACCGATCGCGGTCCGAGTCGCCTCCATCACGTCTGCGGGCGGGGGAATGTCCGTGTCGAGGTTCTCCATGCGAAGGACTTCCGGGTCGTCGCCGGCCGCAGCGGCAACGCGATCGATGTTGAAGCCGGGAATGTGTTCGAGGCGCCTGACGCTCATGGGACTCTCCTCACCCCTAGGGTTCTGTTGAGAGGGCCACCTGGTCGCTAATGCTGCCAAATGTAGCTGTCGGCGTTGCGCGCGATGTACCCCTAACCGACCCGTGGGGAATGTCGTCGTTTGATTTGGTTGGAGACCTCGCGCTGAGCCCGAAGGAGGCGCGACCCACATCTGATGTCACACCGCGCACGCTTCCGGGGCGCGGTTAAGGCGAGAGCTTTCCTCCACCCGCACCACATAACTCGGCGGCTCGGCCCACCACTGCTTCCGTAACGCGAACCGGCGCAATGGGAAGCCGGAACGTTACCGATGTGCTCGTCAGCCAGACTGCGCGCTACGGCGACAGCGCCGGGAGATCGTCATCGGCCGACGGATACGTGCCGTACTCAAGGAAGTAAAGGTAACGCCGCAGGTCCTCGTCGATTCCGTTGACCAGGTATTCGGCGTAGTTCCTGGCCACTTCCGGCAATGCGTTGACGACCATGGCGATCGCCCGCTCGACGGCCCTCGTTCGGTCGTGCCGTTCCCTCCACCAAGCTCGCACAAGGTCGGTTGTCCAGTGGTCGTCCCCATCCCAAGCGAACCCACCGAACGGGTCAGAGGATGCTCCGTTCATGAGTGCGAGCGTTTCATTGTCGTCCCGAGGCTGACGCCAAACGAATCCAATCCCATGCTCGTCGTAAAACAAAGAGTTGGGAGCTAGTGGCGGACCGTCGAGGCACGTGTCCGTCTCGGCGCCATAGAACGGTCCCGGAGTGTTAAGTGGGTGCCGCTCCTCCCATAGACCCCGGAAATAAGCTTCGGGCGGTTCGAGCCACTCCCGGCCCACGCGGTGAAGCGGAGCGCCACGTTGGCGCTGAGCGCTAGCGCGTGGATCGAAGACGGACGCCGGAGCCACCGCACAGATCGTAGGGTCGAGAGTCCGATAGATGCTGTCGATCATGAGCCGAGGTTGATCGGGATACCTGTCAGTGGCGTTTGGGTCGCGTTAGGGTAGGTACGACCCGCCACAACTCGGCGGCCTTTCCATAACGCGAACCGAATTATGGTATGTTAGCAACGGTTGCCAACCATGAGCCGAACAGCTGTTAGCCGAAGTTTCTCTCTCCGCCCAGAAGAGGCGCCCCGATTCGACCGCATGGTCGAGCGCCTCGCGAACGGGAGCCCCACCGAGTTCATCCGGAAGGCAATGGACCGAATGGAAGCGGTCGAGAACTGGCAACTCTTCGAACTGGTCCGCGAGGTCGGGCTGAAGCGGGCTGCCGCCGGCGGGGTAACCAGTCCACGTGAGCGGCGTGAGGCGGTCCGGTCGAGTCTCAACCGGAAGTCGAGAAAGCCGCACTCCTGAGCGTGGTCTCGCCACGCCGCGTCCCGATCGTGGT